>CAKKST010000247.1 GCA_919903585.1 Nitrospiria bacterium
AAGAATGGAGGCCCTCTCTATACTGACCAGTTAAGCCTGAAAGACTTAAAGATGGTGCGGAATAAGATAAAATCACGCTTTTACGATATTAGACAAGTAAAACATATAGTCAGCAAGGTTTGGAGAATCGGGCTTATTAAAAAGTCTGATTTGCTCATGTTTTTCTTTTCCCTTCCCCTGCTATTATTCAGAGTGCTCAAGAGAGAGGTTTTAAAGAGGGTAAAAAGCAAGGAACCCGGGTTTGTAGGGAAGATAGGCAGATTTTTTTATCAACCCTCGTAGTTGAATCTTAAGCTATCCTTCCATCCACCATCTTAACAATCCTGTCTGCCCGTGAAGCGAGTTTTTCATTGTGAGTAACAAGAATGAATGTCGTTCCTTTTGTTTTGTTTATCTCTCTGAGGAGGCTGTGTATCTCCTCACCTGTATGTGTGTCAAGATTTCCTGTCGGTTCATCTGCTAAGACCAGTTCAGGCGACAAGACAAGCGCCCTTGCAACGGCAACCCTCTGCTGTTCTCCGCCTGAGAGCTTGCCGGGTTTGTGATTAAGCCTTTCACCGAGTCCGACTTCTTTAAGTAATTTTTTAGCAATATCTTCTGCCTCGGCTTTATCTGTTCTATTTATTAATGCGGGCATCATTGTATTCTCAAGTGCAGTAAATTCCGGGAGGAGATGGTGAAATTGAAAGACAAAGCCGATCTTCTTGTTTCTGAACCTTGCAAGTTCTTCACTATCTAATTTGAAAATATCATTGCCATCAAAAAGCACCTTGCCTTCTGTCGGCCTGTCCAGTGTGCCGATGATATGAAGCAATGTGCTCTTGCCAACGCCAGAGGCGCCGATAATGGCGATCATCTCACCCTTTTTTATCTCCATATCTATCCCTTTAACGACTTGGAGTGTGGTGGAATCAATTATAAAAGACTTATGCAGGCCTTCAATCTTGATATGGGTATTCATTCGTATCTCAATGCCTCTGCAGGGTCAAGCTTTGATGCCTGATATGAAGGATAAAGGGTGGCTAAAAAACTTACTATAATAGCAGAGACAGCAATAAGGAGAATATAAAAAGGCTTTACCTTGACAGGGAGATGGCTTATGTAGTAGATATCGCTCGGCAGTGTAATAAATTGATATTTTGCAAGTAATATACATGAGATATATCCTGTAACAATGCCTATTATCGTTCCTACAATGCCAATCATCAGGCCGTCAAATATAAATATCTTCATTATCCCTTTTTTTGTTGCGCCCATAGCCATTAATATGGCTATATCCTTGTTCTTCTCCATTACAATCATAATAAGTGTGCTTACAATGTTAAAGGCAGCAACGAGGATTATTAATGTCAGTATTATGAACATTGCAATCCTTTCAAGTGCAAGTGCAGAAAAAAGATTCCTGTTCATCTGCCCCCAGTCCCTTGCCCAGTAGGGAAAGCCGAGCAGGGATTGTATCTTCTCCGAAACCTCCCTTGCTATATAAATATTATCAAGCCTTACCTCAATGCCGCTTACAACATCACCCATGTTAAAGAACTGTTGGGCATTCTTTATTGATATATATGCAAGTGTTGAGTCATACTCATACATCCCTGATTCAAATATCCCCACCACCTCAAAGACCTTCATCTTTGGTATTGTACCCATCGGGCCTATTGTTCCGATTGGCGATACAACGGTTATCTTATCACCCACAAAGGCAATGAGCCTCCTTGATAACTCCTTTCCAATGATTATCCCTGCCTTTTCCTGTGAATTAAGCGCTTCAAGGCTGCCCTCTTTTATATTCTTTTTTATATCTGTTACCTATCCCTCTTCAATCGGGTCAATGCCTCGCAGCACAACGCCTGTTACATTGCTTTCTGTTGTCAGCATCACCTGATTGTAGATAAATGGTGTGGCAGAGGCAACATGCCCTACCTTTTCTATCTTGGAGACCATCTCTCTGTAGTCTCTGATCCCGCCTTCTCTCCTGTCTGTAATTACTATATGTGAATTTGTGCCGAGTATCTTGTTTCTCAAGTCCTCTTCAAACCCTGTCATAACAGAGAGGACAACAATGAGCGCCCATACGCCGAGTGCAACGCCGATCATTGATATTATTGAGATGAATGAGATAAAGAATTGTTTTCTTTTTGCCTTCAGGTATCTCAGGCCTATAAAGAACTCGTATGAAAGGTTCATATTATTTTTCCGGCCTCATCTGCGGGAATAGGATGACATCCCTTATAGATGCCTGATTTGTCAGGAGCATAACAAGCCTGTCTATGCCTATGCCTTCACCAGCAGTTGGAGGCATGCCGTATTCCAATGCGCGGACATAGTCCTCATCCATATAGTGCGCCTCCTCGTCGCCTGATTCCCTTAATTCAACCTGTTTCTCAAACCTCTGCCTCTGGTCATCAGGGTCATTCAGCTCTGAGAAGGCATTTGCCATCTCCTGGCCATTGATGATAAGCTCAAAGCGCTCTACAAAATCAGGGTTATCAGGAATCCTCTTTGAGAGTGGAGAGATATCTGTTGGATATTCTGTTATAAATGTCGGCTGAATCAACTGGTGCTCCACCTTTGCCTCAAATATCTCATTTATCACCTTGCCATATGAGTCCGCGCCCTTAATATCTATCTTGAGCCTCTCTGCAAAGGACTTTGCCTTCTTAAAGTCTGATATCTCAGATGGATTGCAGGCTGTATATTTGCAGACTGCCTCGGATAGTGTAAGCCGCTGCCATGGCGGTGTTAAATCAATCTCCTTCCCGCAGTATTCTATCTTTAATTTATCGCAGACCTCTTTTGCAGCAGATACAACGAGCTCCTCTGTCAGGTTCATTAAGTCCTTATAATCTGCATATGCCATATAAAACTCAAGCATTGTAAACTCAGGATTGTGCTTTGTTGATATGCCCTCATTCCTGAAATTTCTGTTTATCTCATACACACGTTCAAAGCCGCCGACGATGAGCCTCTTTAAATGCAGCTCAGGCGCAATTCTCAGAAACAGGTCAATGCCGAGTGCATTGTGGTGTGTTACAAATGGCCTTGCAGTTGCGCCGCCGGGGATGGACTGCATCATTGGCGTCTCTACCTCAAGGAAGCCCTTTGCATCAAGAAAATTCCTGATTGCCTTGATTATCCTGTTTCTCTTTACAAAGACATCACGGACATCGGGATTGACAATCAAATCCACATATCTCTGCCTGTATCGCAATTCTATATCTGTAAGGCCGTGCCATTTTTCAGGAAGGGGACGCAGTGATTTTGATAGGATGGTGAAGTCCTCAACCTCTATGGTAAGCTCATTTGTCTTTGTCCTGAAAAGAAAACCCTTAAGCCCGACATAATCGCCGATGTCTATCAGCTTATCAAAGAAGGCATATTTTTCTTCACCAAGAATATCCTTTTTAAAATATACCTGTATTCTTCCTGTCTCATCCTGTATATGTGCAAAGGCGGCCTTGCCAAAATTCCTTAAGGCGACAATCCGTCCTGCAATAGTGCAATTGGTCTTATCTTTCTCCAATTCCTCTTTTGCTGTATTGTGATATTTATTTAAGAGATTTTTTGCAGAGTCCTTCTTTTCAAATCTTTCACCATAAGGATTTATACTATTAGCCCTTATCTGCTCAAGCTTCTTTCTCCGCTGGAGTATCAGTTCGTTAATATCCTTATGTTCCTCTTTTTTCTCAATCCCCATTATCCTACTTTCCTTTCTGCGCCAATAAATATGCCTCAATAAATCTGTCTATATCGCCGTCCATCACTGCCTGAATATTCCCTGCCTCTACATTTGTCCTGTGATCCTTTACCATCTGATATGGCTGGAATATGTACGAACGTATCTGGCTTCCCCATGATATTCCTTTTTTCTCGCCTGTTATCTTATCAAGTTTTTCCTGATGCTCCCTCTGCTGAAGTTCATAGAGCTTTGCCCTTAAAACCTTCATTGCCACTTGCTTATTTTTGAGCTGCGAACGTTCATTCTGGCACTGCGTAACTGTTCCAGTAGGAATATGAGTAATCCTTACTGCTGAATCTGTCTTATTAACATGCTGGCCTCCGGCGCTGCTTGCACGATATGTATCAATCCGAAGGTCATCATCATTTATCGTTATCTCTATGTCTTCTTCAATCTCAGGATATACGAATACAGATGAAAAGGATGTGTGCCTCCTTTTATTTGCATCAAATGGCGATATCCTGACAAGCCTATGAACACCTGCCTCTGCCTTTAGATAGCCGTAGGCATAATCGCCATTCACAGCAAGGGTAACACCCTTTATCCCTGCCTCATCTGCCGGCTGATAGTCAAGTATTTCTACCTTATAGCCCTGCCTTTCTGCCCAACGTGTGTACATCCTCAGGAGCATCTCTGCCCAGTCCTGCGACTCTGTGCCGCCAGCGCCCGGATGAATAGAGACAATGGCATTATTAATATCATTCTCTCCAGAGAGCATCAGCTCTATCTCAAGATGCGTTATGCCATTGGCAAGCCTGTTTAAAAGTGCATCAATCTCAGTATAGAGGCTTGAATCCTCCTCTGTTGCTGAAAGTGTTATTAATATATCAAGGTCTTCAAAGTCCTTTTCAAGTTTATTCCAGTTACCAATGGACTTTTCAAGATGTGCCTTTTCCTTAACAAGGTGATGTGCAGCCTCTTTGTCTCCCCAGAAGTCAGGCGACTCCATCTTCTTTGTTATTTCATCTAAGCGATTTTTTTTCTTATCAAGGTCAAAGATGCCCCCTTAGCTCATCAAGCCTTTTTGCTATAGCATCCCTCTTTTCCCTGAAATCCCTGATTAATTTAATGCCTTCAATGGCCATTTTTATAAACCCCCGAAAAAGTTGATTGTGTTGATTAGGTTGATAGGTAATTAGGCAAGACCTTCTGCTGAATCATTTAACCCAATCAACATAATTACATATTC
>CAKKST010000248.1 GCA_919903585.1 Nitrospiria bacterium
CTCTTTGACGTGCCGATGGATAAAGGCAGTGATATTATTCAGGGCGGCGCTGTAATAAACTCCTCTGCTTCAACCATTATTGGCCTTGCTGATGTGGCTGATTCTCTTAGCGCTATCCAGAAGGTTGTTTTTGAAGAGAAAAGCTGCTCATTTGAAAAGCTTCTTGATGCCATTAATAAAAACTTTGAAGGATATGAGCCTCTGCAAAAGAGGCTCATGAATCCTGACAAGACACCCAAATATGGCAATGATGATAAGCTTGCTGATGCAAATGTTACATGGATAGTGGAGATGCTGAATAAGGCATTTGGTGAAAAAGAGAACTACCGAGGCGGACGTTACCGTGTCGGATACTGGACAATGACGAATCATGCTGGTTTTGGCAGGCTTATGAAGGCATTGCCAAGCGGACGCAAGGACCGTGAAAATTTTACAAGCGGCATAACCCCTGTATCAGGCGTTACACCAGTTCTAACAAAGTCCCTGAATTCTGTTGCAAAGCAGCCTGCTGAATTTCTTTCAAGCGGGGTTGCATTGAATCTGAAATACACGCCTGAGACAGGAGATGTGGAGAAGATGTTGGATAATTTTGCCGCCTCTGTTGAAGGGTATGTTGATTATGGAAATGGAAACGGTACAGGAGGTATGGAGATTCAGTTTAATGTTACAACCCATGACACATTTGTTGATGCTGTAAAACATCCTGAAAAATATCCTGAGCTCCTTGTAAGGGTGTCAGGTTACACAGCATATTTTAAGGATTTAAATCCACAGATGCAAAAGGAGATTATTGACCGCACCGAATATCTGCTTTCAAAGGGAAGTTATGTTCATTATGAGCCTTTCCACTTATAAAATAGGAGGTGAAACCATGCCATTAAATTTAGAATTAGATAAAATAAAGAATGAATTTGGCGACAAGGCTACAGATAAATTTCTTGAGCTTCTGCTCAAAGGGATGGAGGGGGCTTTTTCCGCATCAAAAAACAAAATAGTCTCAGCATTCTCTGATAAATTTAAAGGCTATTATAAAAATATAGAGGGATTTAATGGCCGATACCTGTTCAGGACATCTGACAACAATGTTGCAGCCTCTGCCATTTTTGAAAATGGTGATATGGATGTAAGAGAAGATGCAATAGATGATTGGAATGTGAGGATAACCTTTAAAAATGCTGCTGCCCTGAGGGATTTTTTGTTTTCTAAGGATCAGGATATCCTTAATTCAATACTGGCAAACACTGTTGAGGTGGATGGCAATCTGAACTATATCTACAAGTTTGGGTTCATGGCAAGGGATATTAAGAGAAGGATTGGTTTGGAATAATATGACTATTTCAAAAGCGAAGATGCCTTTAATAGTTGATATAAAGAGGAACAGTTTTGAAGACGGTCCTGGCATAAGGAGTGTCGTCTTTTTTAAGGGTTGTCCGATGCGCTGTATATTCTGTCATAACCCTGAAACTCAAGAACAAGGTGTTGAAATCGCATTTTCAGCAAAGGACTGCATAAGATGTGGCAATTGCAAAAAGGCCTGCCCCAGAGAGGCTATTGACCTTGAGAATTCCGAACATATTATAAGGGATAGATGCGATAGATGCGGAGAGTGTGTCAAGGCTTGCCCTGGCAATGGCCTGAGGGCTATTGGGGCTTATTATATAGTAGAGGAATTGACAGAGATACTCCTTCGGGATATTTCATTTTACCGTCACTCTGGCGGCGGGGTTACCCTTTCCGGCGGCGAATGCACTATGTATCCCGACTATCTTGAGGCATTACTTCAACGGCTAAAGGCAAATAATATCCATACAGCCCTTGAGACATCAGGCTATTTTGAATACGATGTATTCAGCAAAAAGATATTTCCATATATTGACCTTATATATTATGACATTAAAATTGCTGATGTAAATTCCCATGCAGAATTAATCGGACGGCCTAATGAAAGGATTATTGATAACTTGCAGCGCATCCTCAAAGAGAAAGGGGTTGAAGTTCATCCAAGAATCCCTCTTGTTCCTGGGATTACTGCAACTCATGAAAATCTTTCTTCCATTGTAAGGCTTCTGTATAAAATGGGTGCAAATAAGGTCTCGCTCTTACCCTATAATCCAATGGGTATAGAGATGTACACAAAACTTGGAAGGCAAAAGCCGCATCTTTCTGAAAGCTTCATGAAACCTGAGGATGAGAAAGGTGTTTATGAGATATTCAAAACAATAATTGAAGAACAAAAGAAATACTTACAATACGCGCCTTGTTAAAGGAGGAAGAAATTAATTGCGGGTGATTTCTAATATGTGGAAGAGGCTTTTTCAGGCGGTTATAGGTCTTACAGGTATTATTGAGACCTTATTAGGTCTGCTAATTATATTTTTTGCAGCATATCTGCAACCTTATATTGATACAGGCATACTTCCAGAGCCTCTTTATTTGCGGATTCTCGGCGTGATGGATTTTTATATTGGCATTGCTTATATCTATATCTCCTTTAAACCTGATAAGTATTACATCTTAAATAAAGGGACATGTTATCTTAGGTTAGGGCTTTCGGGTATTTTTCTTATTGAGGGGGTATGGCTGCTTGAGGCAAAAGGGCTGAGATTAATCTACCAATCACTTGCTGTCTTTGACTTCTTTCTTTTTTTTATACAGGCTGCGTATATTCAAAAGACAGGGCAGACAGCTCATAAATAAAAGATGATTTTAAAAATATTCATTGGAGGGAAATATGAAGATTAAAGAATTAGATAAATCCACTGTCACTTTATCGCGCCCTTTTACCTTGATTGAGAGCTGCGATATGAAAAATCCCATCTTAAGAGAGACAATGGAGGAGGATATCAAGGGGATGGATACGCCTCTTAAGTTAAT
>CAKKST010000249.1 GCA_919903585.1 Nitrospiria bacterium
GTGGTAAATTTTAAAGAGTCCTGCGGTAATCCCTTATCCCTCCTCGCCTCGCCAACAAAGCTAACATTATCATCCTTTCCACAAAGAGAAAGACAGGCCCCATTTATATCATCTACCAGCCTTATGAAGACAACCCTTGCCATGCTGTTGAGCTCATCCACTGCCTCTGCCCGTCTTATTCCGTCTGTGCTTGCTGTAAAGGCCTGATAAACCACCATCATAATAACAGTGAGGATGGTAATGGCAATAAGCACCTCAATTAAGGTGAAGCCGTTTCTTTCTCTCTCCGATTCCCCGATTCCCAGCATCTCCGTTTCAGTTCTTTTTAGAAATCCGTCACTCATAGGCCACAAGCCGCACATCCCCCCTTCCCTCATCCCATTTTACAACAACCACAACCTCTTTGATAAAGACAAATGGCGTGGGGCTGACAACCCTCTTCCATTTATACCCCTTATAAGTCTCGCCCTCAAACTCACCCTCTGATTCGCCAACCTGAACAGGCCTTGGCAGATCCTCCATCTTTGCCTTTGCAAGTAATGTGGCTGTTGTGATCCTGTCTGAATGCTCAACGAGCCTTATGCTGGAATTTCTCAAAGAGAGAAGGGCTATAAGTGAAAGTGATAGAATGGCAAGGGCAATCATTACCTCAAGGAGTGTAAAACCTTTATTGCTCCTCAACATATCCTTCATATACCTTCACCTTTCCTGTGAGGGGCATGACAATCAACGTGTAATATTTATCCTCTCCCTGCTGAAGGTGTATTATGGTCTTCTCAACCCATCCTGTAGGATAGAAGTATGTAAAAAACTCCTCTACTGCGCCCTGATGCCCGGGCACCATTATATCCCTGAACCTGATATTACCAGAGAGCCTGTTCTTTTTTATAAAGGTGTTTTCAAATTTTTTTACCTCTCCTATGGGGCCTTCCTTCACTATCTCTGTTGCCCAGTATTCACCCATTGCAATATTATAGTTCAGCCTGAACTCACGCCTTTTCATTATTGCCTCATCATGCAGGTATGATATGGTGCCTATAATATGCCTTATGTCCCTTCTTAAATCAGACTCTGAGACCTCGCCGAGCTTTGGTATTGCAAAGACAAGGAAGAGGCTGATAAGGGCAATTACAACTATTAATTCTATTAATGTAAAACCAGAACTTGGTTGTTTCATATTGGTTGTTTCATAAATGTCTTTACTCTTGTCATTCCTGCGGAAGCAGGAATCCAGATAAAAAGGAACTGGATTCCGTGTCAAGCACGGAATGACACAATAATTTTTCCTACAGGTTCCAGCTTTCAATGTCCGCACCCTTTCCCTCGCCGCCTAATTCACCGTCAGCGCCATAGGACAGAAGATCATAATCTCCATGCGTGCCCGGAGAGAGATAAACATAAGGCTTTCCCCAAGGGTCTTTGGGCGCCTTGTTTAAGTAGCCGCCCTCCTTCCATCTCTCTGGTATCCTTCCTGTCTCAGGCTTCTTTACCAGCGCCTCAAGGCCCTGCTCTGTAGATGGATAAAAACCATTATCAAGCTTATAGAGGTCAAGGGCGGTCTGGATATTTCTGATGTCTGCTGCTGCCTTTGTCCTCTGCGCCTCCTCCTGCCTCCCCATTATCTTTGGCACAATTATCCCTGCCAGAAGCGCAATAATGGCAACAACCACAAGAATCTCAATCAGTGTAAAACCTTTTTGGTTTTTTATGCGGTTTCGTTTGTTCATGATGTCTCCTTTTTTCACCCTCCCCTTAATCCCCTCCCATTTCTCCCCTTGATATTCTTCCTACTTTATCACTGTGCTCATCTCCATTATTGGCAGAAGTATTGCAATAACAATAATTGCTACAATCAACCCCATCACAATTATTATAGCAGGCTCAAGAAGGGAAGTCATCCTCATAATGGATGTCTCCACCTCATTATCATAGGCATCTGAAACCTTTAAGAGCATCTCTTCCAGCTCGCCGCTCTTTTCGCCGACTGCAATCATGTGCGTAACCACTGATGGAAAGAGCCCGCTCCTCTTTAGCGGCTCTGCAATGCTCTCCCCTTCCCTTATGCTTTCTCTGGCATCCTCTATTGCCTTTGCAATCACCATATTATTCACAACATTCTTTACAATGTCAAAGGAAAGTATGGCGGGGACACCGTTCTTTAAAAGCGTTCCGAGCGTCCTTGTGAATCTTGATACAGCAATCATCCTAAAGAGCTTTCCAAATACAGGAAGCCTGATAATAAGGCCGTCAAACCGCATCCTGCCTTCAGGTGTCCTGAGCCTTCTTCTTATGTAAAAGACAGCGCCTGCAATAAGCAGGATCATCAGCCACCAGTATCCCCTCATAAAATTTGATAAGGATATAAGAACCCGCGTTAGCAAAGGAAGGGTCTGGCGCATATCCTCAAATACACGGGTAACCTTTGGCAGCACATAAATGAATATAAAAGAAAGGACTCCAATCCCAACCACAGTCATCAGCAATGGGTATGCAAGTATTGCCCTTATCCTGTTTCGCATCTTTATCTGGTTATCAAGAAAATCAGCAAGCCGCATAAGCACAGCATCAAGGGCGCCGCTTGCCTCACCTGCCATTATCATGTTGACATATAAACCTGAAAAGTGTTTTGGATATCCCTTTAATGCCTCTGCAAAAGAGCTTCCCTCCCTCACCTTTTCCCTTATCCCTGATATTATCCCCTTTAGCTCAACCTTCTCCTCCTGCTCAGCAATGGCATTTAGCGCATCCACAATCGGTATCCCTGCATTGGTGAGCGTGGCCACCTGCCTTGTGAGGATGGCTATATCCTGTAATCTTACCCTTTCAAAGAGGCGGAAAAAATCTATCTCCTTGCCGAGCCTCTTGTGTCTTTCTTCAATAATCTCTGTGGGAAATATCCCGATCCTTTTCAGTTTTGCCCTTGCCGCCTTTATGGTCTCGGCATCAATCGCGCCCTTTAAATCCTTTCCCTCTGCGCTTACGCCTTTATACTCATACACAGCCATCTCACCACTCCACTCCCTCTCTCTGTGTCACCCTGATCACCTCGTCTACTGTTGTTATGCCTGCCATTACCTTTCCTGCGCCGTCCTGTCTGAGGGTCTTCATGCCCCTTTTAACCGCCATAGCCTTTATTGTGTTTGAGTCTGTCTCCTTCATTATCAGCGCCCTTATATCATCATCTATAACCAGAAGCTCATATATCCCTGCCCTTCCGAGATAGCCGGTGTTTGTGCATCTCTCGCAGCCGGCTGCCCTGTAAAAATGTATGTCCCTTGCCTCTGTCTTGCCAAGCTCAAGCCTCACTATCTCCTCTGCTGCCGGGATATATTTTACGCGGCAATCAGGGCATAACACCCTTACAAGCCTTTGGGCAAGGATTGCAATAACAGATGATGATACTAAAAAGGGCTCTACCTTCATATCAACCAGCCTTGTAACTGCGCCTGCTGCATCATTGGTGTGCAGTGTTGAGAAGACCAGATGGCCGGTGAGCGATGCCTGAATTGCAATCTCTGCTGTCTCTGTATCCCTTATCTCGCCGATGAGTATCACATCCGGGTCCTGCCTTAAAATAGAACGGAGGCCGTTGGCAAAGGTGAGGTTTATCTTGGCATTCACCTGTATCTGGCCAATGCCCTTAAGCTGATATTCTATCGGGTCTTCAATGGTAATAATATTCTTATCCGGCGCATTTATTTTGCTAAGGCATGAATAGAGCGTTGTTGTCTTGCCGCTTCCTGTCGGTCCTGTGACAAGTACAATGCCATGGGGTTTTGTTATCAGATTGTTTATCTTGTCTAAATTATCGCCTGACAGGCCGATATCCTCAAGGCCGAGCAATACATCCTCCCTGTGCAGAAGCCTCAGCACAATCCTCTCGCCAAAGGCAACAGGTATAACAGAGACCCTTATGTCAATATCCTTTCCTGCTATCTTTAGTTTTATGCGGCCGTCCTGCGGCAGACGCTTTTCTGCGATGTTCATGCCTGCCATTACCTTTGTCCGCGAGGTAATGCTTGCATGAAATCTCTTTTTTATGTTCAGGATATTATAAAGTATCCCGTCTATGCGGAACCTTACAACAACCTCTTTTTCATAGGGCTCTATGTGGATATCGCTTGCCCTGTCCCTTATTGCCTGTGAGAACATGGAATTTACCAGCCTGATGATCGGGGCATCATCGGTTACATCAAGCAAATCCTCGGGCTCTTCTATCTCGCTTGATAAAAAGCTGATATCATCTTCATTCAGCTCCTCCACAGCATCCTCTGCCTTGTTCATCTCCTTGCTGTGGAGCCTGTTTATCAGATCAATGATATTGTTTGACGAGGCAATGCAGAGCCTGATATTTGAATCAAGAAGTATGCGCAGGTCATCTATTGCAGAAAGGTTAAGCGGATCAGATGTGGCTACAAGGATATCGCCATTCTCGCTTTTAATAGGCAGAAATTCGTATCTCTTAGCAAATGCGATCGGTATTTTTAAGACAAGCTCCTGATTAACCTCTGCCTCTTTTATCTCTTTTAAATACGGTATGCCAAACTTCAGGCTGAGGGCATTCAGGAGGTCGTCGTTATTTATATGCTTTAACCTTGTTAATATCTCACCTATCCTGCCCCCTTTCTTTTTCTGTATATCCAGCGCCTGCTGGGTCTGGCTGTCTGTGATTGGCCTTTTCTCTCTGATAACATCTGTTAAATACTTGTGCATATCTCAATGCCTTTTATTCCTTTTTTGCCTCTTCCTTGTTTTTGTCTGCCATGCCGTGCTCCTTCTTAAACTCTTCCATCTTCTCTTTTTTCTCTTTTAAGATTGCATCCGCATCTTCACTCTCTTTTATTATATGCGGGGTCAGGAATATCATGAGATTTGTCTTCTCAGCCTTTTTTGTCTGGAATTTAAAGAGCCATCCGAGCAGCGGGATATCTCCCAGTAAGGGAACCTTATGCTCAATAGTAGACTTGTTATCCCTTATAAGCCCGGCAATTGCTACTGTCTGGGCATTTTTAACGATAACCGTTGTGCTTGCCGCCCTCTTTGTTGTTATCGGCCCAACCACGTTTGGGTCAAACCCGGCAGCCTCTGCTAAAGCTGATATCTCCTGATATATCTCAAGGCTCACATGGTCATCAGATGATATCTGTGGTGTTAATCTGAGGGTAATGCCTATATCCTTTCTCTCTATGGTGGTAAGGGTTACACCGCCAGCGCCCTGGCTCTTGCCAGTAATAAACGGCACATTTTCTCCCACCATTATCTCTGCCTTCTGATTATCCATCGTAAGAATGTTCGGTGTTGAAAGAATATTTACATCCGTCTCTGATTGTAAAGCCCTCACAAGGGCGCCGATATTTAAATATTCTATACCCCGAAAGGTAAATGTGCCCTTTATGATTCCGACTGCCAGACCGAGGATATTTGCAAAACCTTCTACACCTGTTGTTGCAGCGCCCATGCCTCCAAAGTTTGTCCCCCCAAAGCTTGTCACCCTGTTATTATCCAATTTTTCCACTGACCTGAATTCTATGCCGAGCTCGCGCTGTTTATCTAAGCTAATCTCCATTATAGCTGCCTCTACATAGACCTGTCTCCTTCTAATGTCAAGCTGCGAAATGACATCCTTTAATGTCTCATAATCCTGCGGCGATGCGGTTATTACAAGTGCGTTTGTGGCCTTATCCGGAGTAACGAGGACGCCGCTTTCAAAACTCGGCCGTCCCATCCCTGCCGCCGGGGCGGCGCCGGGCTGTCCCTGTGTCTTTGAGACAATGCCTGTTAAAACCTTTGCTATATCCTCTGCATTGGCGTTTCTTAAATAATATACATTTATCTGGCCCTTGCCTTTTGGCGGCTCCACATCAAGCACCCTTATAACATCTGTGAGTTTTTTGATATTTGAAAATGAATCAGTAATAATCAGGGCGTTGGTTGGTGAATAGGAGATGACATTTCCATCCTTTGAGATCATGGGTTGCATGGTCTTTGTCAACTCTGCGGGGCTTACATAATTGAGGTGGAATATCTTTGTTAAAAAGCCCTCCCCCTTTATATCCATTTCTTTATCTGATATTACTTTTATACCGCTCTGCCTTACTTGGCTTGAGGGGATTATCTTTGTTACATTATCTGTCTCTACTGCTGTAAAGCCCTTTAATTCAAGGACAGATAAAAACATCTGGTATGCCTCTTCCTTTGATATCCTTGTAGGAGAGACTATAGTAACCTTCCCTTGAACCTTGTCATCAATAATAAAATTCCTCTTGGTCAGGTCGCTGATAAACTTTGTGAATGCCTGAAGTTCAATATTGTTAAAATTTATGGTGATGTGATTGCCCTCTCTTTTTACCTCAGCGGTGTCTGCTGTTTTTTTTCTGGAAGGCTCTTTTTCTTTTTGAGGGGCAGGCAATGGCTGTGCTGACTGGCTGCCTGTCTGACTTGGTGTTGATGCTGAGGCCGGATCTTCAGATGTTTTGGCAGGTGCTTTAGCAGGCGCCGGAGGTGAAGGGCCTAATGGAGATGCCTGTGTGCCCGGCTGGCCTGAAGCTGTCTCTGCTTCTGTCTGAGGCGCCTGGGCAAGGGCTAAAGAAATGTTATCTCCTGCATTGAAGATAAAAATGCCTTGTGCAAGAAATAATAATACAAGCGCTATCCCGAACCCCCATCCCATCTTTACCATTTTTGGGCCCATTTTAGTGGCCATCATCTTATCTCATAACTCAGGGATTGCTTTGTTCCATTCCTCACAATATCAACACTAATGCTCTTTTCATCCTTAAGGCTCTGGTAGGTCTGGAAGAATTTATTGGGGTCGTCTATTTCAACGCCATTTATCCTCTGTATAACATCCCCATTTACAAGCCCGATCTTCTGATAGAGGCTGCTTGGCACTATCTCAAATATCCTGAAACCTGTGGTCTTTCCATTATCAATTACAGGAACTACCCTCGCCTGCGTTAATAGCTGGTTCATATTCTCAAGGCTGCCTGTAACCTCTCTCTGATCAACGATGAATCTGTTATCAGAGACCCTTTTAACTGTTGAACCTGCTGCGCCCTTATTGGATGATTTTAGCTCTACAATATTCATATCATCAAAAACCGGGACATCCATTTTCGTACCATCGGGCATCTTTAGTGTTATGCCCCTATAAGTTATTTTTACAATCTTTGCGCCGTCCTTAATATTCTGGTAGAGTTTATAGACTACCTGCTCCTTTTCCTCATCAATAATTGCATAGGAGGCGTCCTCGCCCCCTGTAACGGTCCCTATTAATTTAACATCTGCTGCTGTTTTAACAGGTGCGGCGCCCTCACCCCTTGCACCCGGCGCCTCGCTTCCAAAGAGGTTTTTTTCAAATATCACAGAATAGTTGTTTATGTTTGCCTTTGGCTCAGGCAATCTTTCCTTTTCTACGCTTGCAATAACCATTGGAACAGCCTCTATCTTCTTTGCAAGCATGCTGTCCAACGTATCTGCTGCAATATATGCAGATAGTGCAATCAGCATCCCGTTTATAATTGTAAAATATCTCTGATTAAACATTGTCGTCCTAAACTATTTTTATAATTGCATATTAACATAGTTATTTTAAAATATCAAGGAGTTCTGTAATTACTAATAAGTTCATAAGCAGCTAATCATACTCCCTACAACGTCTTTCCCGCCCCGTATCAAGTACGGGGTAAACTCCCGCGGGAATCCAGAGCAAAAACACTGGGTTTCGGGTCAAGCCCGGAATGACGGGGGATTCTATTTCTTTGTGGAAAAGATGCCTTTTAAAAAGCCAAGCCCCGATCCCCCCTTCCTGCCGAGCTCGGTTAAGGCTGCTTCGTTTTCCGGTTCCCACCGCAATGCCTCTTCAAAGCTATCCTTCGCCTTATTCTCAAGGCCTGCCTTTTTATATATCCTTCCAATATTGATATAGTGCTCGGGGTTTGACGGCTCTATGGAAATAGCCTTTTTGCAGCTCTCCTCTGCCTCGTGAAGCCTTCTTGGTATGTGGGAAAGGGCATAGCCGAGATAAGAAAAATATTGCGCATTATGGGGATCCAGCCTTGTTGCCCAGCGAAAGGCGTCTGCTGCGCCCCAGTGATTCCCTTTATCCATATTCTTTTTCCCGATTATGAATTGTGCCCTTGCCTTATATATACTATCCTCCCTGCTCTCCTCTTTTTCTTTATGCTTCATTAATCTTGTTGCGAGGGACATATCATATTCCCTCTTTTTTTCTTCATCTATTAAAATATTATATGCCTCTGTAATGCGGCCAAAGAGCGACTCCAGTTCGTTTTTTAATTCAGACATTTCCTTTTGCAGGTGCCTGTCAGGATGATATTCCTTTGCCAGCCTGAAATAGGCCTTCCTTATCTCTGCCTCTGCTGCATCTTCCCTTACACCCAAGAGCTCATAATTATTTTGGTCCTTTAAATTAAGATAGGCGCCGTGTATCTTTTTTATATCTAAAGAGTCTGCCTCTGGTTTGGCCGCCTCTTCCTTAATTTCTATCGCTTCTTTTGCCTTTTCCTCACCTTCTTTTTTCTCAGCAAGAAAACCGATAGCATATAATAAATAGATGCTTCTCAGGGCATTAAACTCGTTTTGTTCAGAGATATTACATATATCCTTTAACCTGTTTTTGCCATTTACCAATAACAATATCTTTTCCTCATCGCCAGCTAATTTAATATCCTGAAATATATTTAAGGGATTGGATGATACTGCTGGTATACTGTCTAATGACGGCAGACCCTCCCTTATTCTGCCAAAATCATTTATTCTTTTAATCCCCTCAATGATTATATTGCCTGTGCTTATATCAAGGGTGATAACCTCATCCATCGGCAGTTCACCTGGTATAAATTCATATTCCCCTTTTTCAAAGAGAAATATACTAATTATAATTTCTTTTATCTGATATTTTACAGCCCAGAGCAGTTCTTTAGCTGTTATAAGTTTCTGCTCTAAAAAAATCTGCCCCTGTCTCTTCCCTGTCTCTTTTATCAGTCTTGTTGATAAATCAAACTGCTCTTTATTTATTTTTCCCAAACTTAATAATACATCACCAAGCCGGTCATCCTCTATATTTGATGAGGCAAATATAATATAACCGTCTTTTATAAACAGCCTTTTTTCAACCGGCGGATTTTGAAATATAAGCATACCTGTTGCCTTTTCCTCCCTCAGATTATTTATAATATACGGCAGCGGTATTTTTTTTATATTACCCTTTTTAGGTATTTCAGTCATATAAGATTATCCTAATGCGTTTTTTAATTTTTATTAAAAATTATATTCAATCTATTTTTTT
>CAKKST010000250.1 GCA_919903585.1 Nitrospiria bacterium
CATTGTCCACAGCTATGACAGGATTGATGATGCTATCGTTTATGGTGTTTTGAAAAAGAGCCTTGATGACATTAAAAGGCTTAACAGCCATTTTAAAAAGAGGGTGCTAAGCAAAAGAAAATAGTAAGTGAATATATGAACCATAAACTCCTGTTAAAGAGATAATCACCTAAAATGCTGCCACACAACCATTTCTTAATTTCCGGTCTTGCGGCAATACCTGCTACTGTAGGTGTTGTAACACACATATTAAGCGATATGCCAAATTTGCGGAGGCTTGTAAAGAAATGAAGAAGATTTTTATATTTTTGATAGGTTTTTTAGCCCTTTTAGCTTATATTGCGTCTTCTTCTTTTGCTGATGATATGCTCCTTAAGGTCTTTCAGATAAATTACAGAAAGGCAGAGGAGATGGAAAAGACAGTCCAGCTTCTCCTTTCTTCAGAAGGGAGAATCAGTGTAGATAAGAGGACAAATTCGCTGATAGTTAAAGACTATCCTGAAAATATAAGGACAGTAGCAGATTTTTTGAAGGAGCAGGACAGAAGGCCGCAGCAGGTGAAGATAAAGATCAAATATGTTGACGAGGCTACATTAAAGAGGGTAGGGGCTTCTGTCGGCTGGCAGTATAGGGGCGGACACTGGGCAATAGGCAATATCATGAGCAATAAAAAGGGCATGAATATTGATGCACTGCTTGGCGCAGAAAAAGAGAGGCAAAAAGTAACTGGAGAGCAGACCCTCCTTGTTATGAGCGGAAGCGAGGGCAGGATAGCAGTCGGTAGGAGCATTCCATACACAGACTGGTTTTACTGGTATACAAAGAACCGCGGCTATATGATAAAGGAGACAAAGTTTAAAGATGTTTCAACAGGTTTCGTTGTGAGGCCAAGAGTAGCAGGCAGCAATATTAATATTGATATATTCCCTCAGATAAGTTATTTTGCTGATGGCCATATGAGCGAAGTTATCTACCGCGAGGCAAGCACAACAATTATATGCAAAAATGGCGAGACAGTATTAATCGGCAGCAGCGATACGAGCAGTGAAAATATAGTTGGCAATATCTTAGGCGGCTTACAGGCATCAAAAAGCGAAGCGAGTTTTTACATGATGCTTACGCCAGAGATTCAGAAGTAATGAGATTTAGCCAAAGCGATTGCAGCTATTGATTTTTAGCATATATCAGCCTAAGACCCTCTAAGGTCAGAGAGGGTCTTATCTTTTTGATGGTCTTTGTTTCAGGCGCAATCAGCTCTACAAGCCCGCCTGTGGCAATAACCATTGGGTTCTTCCATTTCATCTCTGCCTTGATCCTCTCCACAATGGCGTCCACCATCCCTGCATGGCCATAGATTATCCCTGACTGCATACTGCTTACTGTATCTTTGCCGATAATTGTCTTTGGTTTAATCAATTCTACTGCAGGGAGTTTTGATGCCCTTTCAAAAAGGGCCTCTGCTGATATTGTCACACCAGGCGCAATAACACCTCCAAGATATTCTCCTTTTGAAGATACAATACAGAAGGTTGTTGCTGTGCCAAAATCAATGATTATAACAGGTCCCCCAAATTCATGATATGCAGCAACAGCATTTACAATCCTGTCTGCGCCAACCTCTTTTGGATTGGTGTAGCATATCTTTATGCCTGTGCTGGTCTTGTGATTAACGATTATCGGCCTTACCTTAAAATATCTTTTTAATGCCTCTTCAAATACTGCTAACAACGGCGGGACAACGCAGGATACAATTAAGCCCTTAATCTTTTTTGTATCTATGCTATCTGAATTCAGCAGGGATTTAATGAGTATCCTATACTCATCCGATGTCCTGTGCGGATGTGTATTTATCCGTGAATGGTGAAGAAGTTTTTTATTCTCATACACACCAAGGACAATATTTGTATTTCCTATGTCAATTGCAAGTAACATCTTCTCTCCTTAAATCACATCCCCTGACAGCACCCTTTGAATAATACCATTTCTATCCGTAACCAGCAAGGCGCCATTGTTGTCTATGTCTACTGCTATTCCTTCTATCACCTTATTGCCTGATTGTATTCTCACATCCCTGTTGAGGGTAATGGCAAACGACTTCCATTCCTCTATAATACGATTAAAATCACCCTCAGCGAGGATATTATACATATCTTCTATATGTTTCAGGAGACTGCACAGCAGCGCTGTCCTGTCTATTGCCTTCTCTGTTTCTGCCATGATTGATGTTGCCTTGTCCCTTAAATCTAAAGGCAGATCATTTATATTCAGATTCACATTTATCCCCATGCCAATAACACAGAAATTCAGTTTATTAGCCTCTGTATTTGCCTCTGTAAGGATGCCGGCAGCCTTTTTGTTATTTATCAATACATCATTCGGCCACTTTATATGCGCCTCAATATTTGCAATATCATTAATTGCCCTGACAAGGGCAATTGCAGAGGCAAAGGTGATTAGGGTTATGTGCTCCAGAGCTGTCTTTGGCCTTAAGACAACAGAGAGGTAGAGATTCACGCCTCTCGGAGAAAACCATGAACGGCCGAGCCTTCCCTTTCCTTTGTTCTGAGAATCTGCCAATACGACTGTCCCATCCAATGCCCCTTCCTTTGCCAGACTCATTGCATAGTCATTTGTTGAATCTATATTGTCAAAGATATATATATCAGTTCCAATGAAGCGGGTAGCGAGACAATTTTTAATCCCCTCAACTGTCAGTAGGTCATTTTCTTTTGTCAATTTAAAAAATCCCTTTTATTTCGTTAGTAAAACTATCTTTCCTAATGGGGTTTATTTTGGCAACTACCGCTATTATCCAGAAGTTTATCCCTGTTGTCAATACACCTTTTATATCTGCTTATTAGCCATCTTTATATCTTTTCATTAACAATTCAAAATAATATAAAAACTCTTTGCCTCCATCTGCAAAATGTGATAAAATTAATAAAAATTAGGATATAATTAAAATGGAGGCAGAAAGTATGTCTAAGGTTACTATTGAAGTAACAGTAACAGAAATAAAGAAACTTCTTCCACGACTATCCACTGAAGAAATACTAAAATTAGACGAGGAAATTCATGAATATCTTGAAACCCATATGATGATGAGCGTTGCCCAAACCTCGTTCAAAGAATGGGAAGACAAGGAAGAAGATATTTACTATGACATATAAGCATGGTGATATTATACTTGTTAATTTCCCATTTACAGACCTCGTATCTTCCAAAGTGCGACCTGCCGTTGTTATAACTATAAAAGGAGAAGATGTAATAATCCTCGGAATATTCTCAAAAGTACCAGAAAAGATAATGGATTCATGGTTTGTTATTGATGAAGAGACTGAATATTTTACAAAAACAGGTCTCAAAAAGAGATCTGTTATAAAGACAGAGAAAATCGCAGTGATTCATAGTTCCATTATTAAAAAGCCATTAGGTTCTTTACCAAAAGATATATTTAACATAATAAAGGCAAAGTTGAAAAAGACCCTTGAATTAGAAGGTTAAATATCAGGCATTGTGTGGTTAAACAGACTGGGCGGGATTGCCCCCGCCCAGTGTTGCATTTTGTTTTTGTAGGGTTCAAAATTTTAAACCCCTACGATAGAAAAAATATTTCCACAGAAAAATTGGTGGGCAGACCCTACTGTAGATTGTAAAATGTATAATGTAGGTCTGACCCCATTTTCTCCCAATATCCTTGGTGGATGCCTTTATCCCCAAGAGGGTTAGCGCTGTCCCGCCGCAGGCAATTAGATGCACCCTTCTTTTAAGAAAGCTGTCCCATGCGCTGATTATATCCAACAGCCTCTCTTTATCTATGCGATATTCCATACAATTAATTGTATTAATTCATACAATAATATGTATGATATTATACAATTTGTTATTTTGTCAAGAAATACTTTATAACATAACATTCTGCGTAGACTTACTTCCTGCACTCCACTATTATTGTCCACTTGCGCGCCTCATCGCCGATATCGGCGAGCGATTTTTCCCGTGTACTAATTTGGGTCTTACCTAAATTATATATTTTATCCTTTCATATCGCCTCTTTGTAAAGTTTTTTTCTGTGTCCATAATTTTCGTAACGTCGTTAAAACAAGT
>CAKKST010000251.1 GCA_919903585.1 Nitrospiria bacterium
TCACATTGAAGACTTCTGCCTGATCGGTTTTTTTATTTCTTTAGATATGTAAACTTCTAACGGGGTTCACCGCATCCATGGCATTCATTATCAGGTTTAATAATACCTGCTTTACCTGCTCACGATCAACCCTTATCTTAGGCAGGGTCTTGTCATATTCCCTCAATATCTTTATGTTCTTTTTATTAGCCTGATATTCAATAAAATGCACTGTCCCTTCTATCACTTCATTTATGTCATCTTCGGCAAATACAGGTGTCCTCGGCCTTGAGTAGTCCATTATTTCCCTTAGCAGCCTTTCTATCCTCTCCACCTCCTGCAGGGCATAGACAGGTATCCTTTCTGTAAAGTCCATGTCTTTACCATATCGTGATGGCAGCAACTGCAGGCAGGCCTTTATCGGCACAAGGGGATTCCTTATCTCATGGGCAAAGCCTGCTGCCAAGTCTCCTACGGTCTTTAATCTCTCCATCCTCCTTATCACCTGCTTTGATTCCTTTATCCTCTCCACAAGCTGGGCATTTTGTATGGCTATTGCCGCCTGCCTGCCGAGAGATAGAAATAATTCTATGTCCTCATGGGAGTACATGCCCCTGTCTCCCTTTGCGCCAAGATTGCAAAAACCTACAACCTTTTTACCTTCCATAAAGGGTATGGCAATCTCGGATTCTATTTCCTCAAGGGATTTTATTATCTCCCTGTTCTCCTGAGTATCAGGGTATCTTTTTACCTCTTCCTTTATGGCCACATCGTCTTTTTTGATAAAGTACGAGATTAACGGCTCATCCCCTTTTATCTTTATCTTGTTTTTTTCTTTATCAAGGCCATAGGAGGCATTCATTACATAAGCCTTCTTTTCTTCATCAAACAGGAGGATAGAGACCTTCTTAATTTTTAGGGTCTCGGTAAAGGTGCTGATGGTTTTGTTTAGGAGTTCATCTAAAGTCAGGACTGATACAAGTTCCTTGGTGAAGTTGGTGAGTATCTTGTAATAATCATGTTTATTCCTGAACAGGACCTTTTCAATAGCTGTCTCTGTCTTTACCCGTACTTTATAAAATGCAATCGCCATTACTGTAATAAGGCAAAATATTATTATAGAATAGGATACATTTATGGTATTGAAGAATAAGTTTTGAGTCCACAAAAGGATAAGATATGTGGGGACTAAGACAAGAAGAAGGCCGAGGGCATAAACCGTCCCCTTTTTAAAGACAAAATTTATATCCATTAACCGATATTTTATAATTGCATATGAATAACATGGTGCATATAAGGATACAAATATGTTTAAAATTGGCGGGATAGGTATCCTATACCAGAAAAAATAGTTGGTCATACCTGCAGTGAAACCGATAGCA
>CAKKST010000252.1 GCA_919903585.1 Nitrospiria bacterium
CCCTTACTTGTCAGGTCAACGAGCATGAGGTGTGTATCTGTCCCGTCAGAGACGATCTTAAATCCCCTCTTCTGTAGTTCCTGTGCAAGCGCCCGCGCATTTTTAACTACCTGCTTTTGATAGGTCTTAAATTCCTTCTTCATTGCCTCCTTAAAGGCAACTGCCTTTGCAGCAATGACATGCATCAATGGCCCGCCCTGAATGCCCGGAAAAATGGTCTTGTCAACTGCCCTTGCAAATTTTTCCTTACACATGATCATGCCGCCCCTCGGCCCGCGAAGTGTCTTATGCGTTGTGGATGTCACAAAGTCTGCATAAGGCACAGGGCTCGGATGCACCCCTGCTGCAATAAGGCCTGCAATGTGGGCGATATCCGCCATCAGATATGACTCGCTCTTGTCTGCAATCTCCCTGAATCTTTTAAAGTCAATTATTCTTGAATAGGCGCTCGCGCCAACAACAATCATCTTTGGCCTGTGCTGGAGTGCAATGGCCTCCACATTATTATAATCAATCATCCCCGTCTCCCTGTGCACGCCATAAAAGACAGCATTATAAAGTATGCCGGAAAAAGAGACAGGGCTTCCATGCGTAAGATGGCCGCCATGCGAGAGATTCATTCCGAGGATGGTGTCTCCCGGTTTGAGGACAGAAAAGTACACAGCCATATTTGCCTGAGAGCCGGAATGGGGCTGGACATTAACATGCTCTGCTCCAAAAAGTTTTTTTGCGCGCTGAATGGCAAGTTCCTCTACTACATCAACAAATTCACAGCCGCCATAATACCGCTTCTTGGGATAGCCCTCTGCATATTTGTTTGTCATAAGACAGCCCTGCGCCTCAAGGACTGCTGTACTCGTATAATTCTCAGAGGCAATGAGTATTATCTTTTCTTTTTCACGCCTCTCCTCACCCTTTATTGCATTATAGACATGAGGGTCTGCCTTTTTCAAAAAAGACATCTTATTTCTTCTCTCCCTTCATAAATTTTTTTTCGATTTTACCTATCTTATCAATGCGGCTCTTGTGCCTGCCGCCTTCAAACTCTGTCTTGAGCCATACATCAACCATATTTATAGCAAGGCCGATTTTTAGAACCCTGCCTGCGAGCACAAGGATATTTGCATTATTATGCCTCCTGCTCATCTCTGCTGAATATACATCGTAGCACAGGGCAGCGCGCACATGAGGGAATTTGTTGGCGGCAATGGACATACCTATCCCTGTGCCGCAGATGAGGATACCCCTGTCAATCCTTCCCTGAGAAACTGCCTCTGCAACGGTCATAGCAAAATCAGGATAGTCAACAGAATTATTCCCGTTCGTGCCGTAGTCCTCTACCGTTAGGTCCTGATTTTTTAGGTGCTCAGCAATCTTCTCTTTTAACTCGTAACCGGCATGGTCTGAACCTACTGCGATTTTCATGATAATTACCCCCAAAAAATGTTGAACGGATAATATTATCCCAATGCCTCTTTTTGTGTCAAGGCAAAACTAACCGCCCTTAATATAAAAATAGTGTTTATATAATTTTTCTCATTGACAATATCAATATATAGTAGTATAAAATATGTCAACATACAACATATAATGTTTTATACCTTTTATTAACCTTTAAAAGGAGGGGAAAATGCTATCAAACCCGGTAGTAGTTCATTTTAAGGACGGCAATATCACAAAGGGCTATCTTAAAAAGTTTGCCTTTTACAGGGATGAATTTATACTCCTTGAGGTAGACAAAAAAAACAAGATTAAGTCAAAGGGTGAAAAAAGCATTGATGTTGCAAACATTAAGGCAATCTTTTTTGTAAGGGATCTGGAGGGCAACAAGGACTATCAAGAAAGATTGGACATGGCAAGGGAGGGCTTTGGTGACCGCGTTGAAGTAACCTTTGATGACGGCGAGCACATTGTTGGATATGCAAAAGATCACTCGGCAAAGCAGAACGGCTTCATCCTCTATCCAGCAGACTCTAATTCAAATAATTACATTGTTGGTGTATTTCATTCATCCATAAAGGACATCAAGGTGATGGAAGGGGAGCTGGCAACGGCATAAGGATTATTGAACGCTCTATGTTCTCATCAGCATAAATCTTCATCCAAGTTTTGTTTTTAGCTTAGACGGATATTGTTTCTTTAGTTGGGTTAGGAATGATTGATCATCACGGTATTTTCTATCAAACACTTCCTTATGTTCATAGTAATAAGACAAGGCATCATGAATTT
>CAKKST010000253.1 GCA_919903585.1 Nitrospiria bacterium
GCAGAACCCACAGTGATTAGATTATTTGAGACAGGCGACATAGACATTGAAAATGCACGGCTGACTTATCAGGCAAATATTCGCACAGAAGGGGTAGAGGGTCAGGTATATCTGGAGATGTGGTGCAGTTTCACTGGCAAGGGGGAATTCTTTTCTCGCGGCCTTCAAACACCTCTGACTGGCACAACAAATTGGACAACAGAGGAGACCCCCTTCTTTTTACAAAAGGGTGAAAACCCTGATAATGTAAAACTCAATCTGGTTATTAATGGTAAAGGGACTGCATGGATTGATGATATCAGGATTCTGA
The DNA here is from genome assembly GCA_919903585.1 of Nitrospiria bacterium. Lineage (GTDB taxonomy): Bacteria > Nitrospirota > CAKKRA01 > 9FT-COMBO-42-15 > 9FT-COMBO-42-15 > JACPZJ01. The sequence continues at coordinate 311 of CAKKST010000253.1, forward strand.
AAGGGCCGCTTAAATAGTTAAGAATTGGAACTTCTAACCATACTTTTCATAGCACTTGGCCTTGCGATGGATGCCTTTGCTGTTTCCATTGCCAGCGGGATAGCAATGAAGTCCCTGAGAATCAGCAGGGCATTGACAATTGCTTTTTTCTTTGGCTCCTTTCAGGCGATAATGCCTGTAATTGGCTGGCTTGCAGGACTGAGCCTTAGAGACTTAATCTCAAGCATTGACCATTGGATTGCCTTTGGATTATTGACTGCTGTTGGCGGAAAGATGATCTATGAGGCATTTAAGATTGAAGAAACAGAAAAAGAGGTTGAGACATTCAGCCTCTATATACTCCTTATACTTTCAGTTGCAACAAGCATTGATGCCCTCGCAGTGGGGCTAAGCTTTGCCATCCTTGATCTGTCCATTGCAACGCCTGTGCTTATAACAGGCACTGTAACCTTAGTGCTTTCATTTATCGGCGTTGTCGTGGGTGTGAAGTTCGGCCACCTCTTTGAGAGCAAGATTGAGATATTGGGGGGCATCATCCTCATCGGCATCGGCGCCAAGATATTGCTTGAGCATTTAGGCTATCTGTAATTTTATCCCTTCTTCCCCGCCCTGTATTCGTAAGGAACCTTCCCTTTTGTAAGGCTGAGCATATAGATTGTCAGCGCCTTTGCCTCTTCATCTGTAAAATTAAAATTCGGCATTATAGTACCCGGGGTTACTGCCTGCGGATTTTTAAAATGCTCAAATATCCAATTGGCAACAGTATGTTCGCCCTTTACCCTTGTGTAATCAAATTCATCCTTATATTTGCTCCCTACTGTTGTCAGCTCAGGGCCTATGCTTCCAGCGCTGACGCCTTCTATCTTATGGCAGCCAACACACCCCTTTTCAAGATATAGTTTTCTGCCGAGAGAGAGAAGAGGCGCGCCTTTAACCTCTGTCTCGCTGTGGCACTTGCCGCAGGATACCTGAATATACTCCTTCTCCCTCATGGGCTCTGCCCAGCCCCTTACTTTTCCGTGTGCTGCCTTGACAGTTGTTGCCATTCCCTGCCCCCAGTGGCAGATGGTGCAGCCAAAATTCTCAAATGGATGCTGCTCAAAGTTCGGGTGTGTTTTATAAATTTTATTTTCATTCGCAAACTTCGGGTTATCAACACCTGCATGGCATGTAATACATCTGTCCACCCTCTTTAGTTCCGGCGCCATTATCTGCTTGATCTCACTTACTGCTATTACTGCCGCCTTCTCTTCGGGTGTTGAAGCCTTTTTAAGCTCTAACTGAAAAAAATCATTTTGATATTTCTTCCACTCGCGATTGTTGTCCATATAGGCTGCAATGCCTAAAATAAAAGTTAGCAGCAAACCGAACACAGCAAAGAGCTTATAGTATGTCATATATCTTATACCTTCTCCTTTTATTTTTTATTTATATCCTTAATGCGGCGACGGCATATTCCATGGCCAGAAAAGCTGCCAGTTCGGCCCGCGGAAGAATTCACCAATCACAATAAGTCCAACTGCAAGGACAACAAGGATTGTAAATAATAGATTTGCTATCTTCCTTTCAGGCGCAAACCATACCCCAACACCCTTCTGGCTCCTGTCAAAGTATGGTGCCAGTATCAGGATGATTGTAACTACTGTTGGTGCAAAGATACCCCCCCAGAAGGGATGCGCCCATGAGAGCATCTCCTGTAAACCGAGGAAGTACCATGGCGACTTTGCAGGATTTGGTGTGTTTGATGGATTGGCCTGCTCTTCCAAAGGTGCATTAAACAGGATGGAAATTATCATAAGCACAATAAACACAAACATGAAGAGTATCATTTCCCTGAAAAGCAGATGCGGCCACGATGTAACTGTATTATCAGGGCCTTTTTCTATCTGAAAAGACCTTGTCCTAATTAATTCCATAAGGCCGTATGTCTTGCTCGGGTTCTTTGGAAATATTACCACTTCAGGCTTCTTGTCCAATTTTGTCCTCCTTTTAAATCATGCTTAATACCCCTCACCCCATCCCTCTCCCCATAGGGGAGAGGGGGATAATTTTTATTTCCTCTCCCCGCTGGGGAGAGGATTAAGGTGAGGGGTTCAGCGCTTTTACTCCTCTGCCGGCCTTGAAATGCCGCCGTCCTTCCTTATCCTCCAGAAGTGCACGCCAATCAATACCGCTGCTACTAATGGAAGGACAATTACATGCATTACATAAAAGCGTATAAGGGCGTTCTGGCCTACCTCTCTACCGCCAACAACAATATATCTGAGGCTTGCGCCTAGGATTGATTCTGGAGGGGAGGTGCCAATCAGATTTGCAACAATTGTTATAGCCCAGAATGCAAGCTGGTCCCATGGTAACAGATAACCAGTAAGGCTAAGGAATAGTGTTAAAATCAATAAGACAATACCAATACCCCAGTTAAATTCCCTCGGCTGTTTATAACCTCCTGTGTAGAATACCCTGCACATATGAAAGAATACAAATGCAACCATGCCATGGGCGCCCCAGCGGTGAAGGTTTCTCAGTATAATCCCGTAGGACACAGCAAATTCCAGATCCTTCATATCATTATATGCACGTTCTATTGATGGGATATAATAGAACATGAGAAGCACCCCGGTGATTGTAAGGATTATAAAAAGATAAAAAGAAATAAGGCCGAGCCCCAATGTATAGCCGGGCCTTATAGTATTAGTATGCACCTTTACAGACTGGATATGCAGGAACAGGTTGCTTGTCATTGCCTCTGAACGGCTTAGGTCATTATCAGGATAATCATGCCTGAATACAGATTTCCAAAAGCGGTTATTAAAAAGCAGGTCGGCAATTGTGTTCTTTTTCTTCATCCCTATTATTCCTCCAAAAAAGGCCTTAAACCTTGATCTGATAGTCAGGTTTTACATAGTTTTTTGAATCAACAACAATCTTTCCATCAGGCGCAACAGTGGTCTTATACCAAGGCAGGGGTTTTGGCGCCGGGCCGGCAATCACCTCTCCCTTGATATTAAACACACTGCCATGACACGGACATTCCCACTGATTCTTAGCCTCAACCCATTTTGGCGTGCAGCCCATGTGTGTGCATATAGATGATATTATCCTTATACCCTCAATGCCGTCCTTCCCGCGCACAACAAAGAGCCTGTTATCCTGCACAAAGGTAACTGTATTTGGGGGATAATCCGACGGCTTGCCTATCTTAAATGTAGTTGATGGCTCATAAAGGACATTCGGAAACATGAATCTTACTGCCCCAAAGGCAGAGCCGGCAAGGGATGACAATATACCGAACCAGCCAAAGAAAAGGAAAAATTTTCTCCTTGTTATATTATTGACATCACCTTTTACATCCTTTTCACTCATTTACTAAGGCCTCCTCAAATTCAAATTTCTCCATTGTTATGGCATTGGTCGGGCAGCGCCTTGCACAGAGTCCGCAGCGAATACACCTTTCTTCATCCTTTAACATTGCCGCCCCGTTTATGGATAACAGTATCTCATCCCTGTTATTTTTGTAATCCCCTTTTGAGATACCGTATATCTTCTGGATTATCTTATCAAAATTTTCATCTCCAGCAAGGTCAGAAAGATTTACAATCTTAAGGCAATTCATGGGGCAGACATCAACGCAGCCTCCACAGGCAATGCACAACTCGCCGTTAAATATTGTATTGATATTGCATTTAAGGCATCTCTCTGCCTGCTCTACTGCCATCTCATCAGGATAGCTTTCCTCAACCTGAGAAAATCCTGATAGTCTTTTCTCTACACCCATTACCGGCGGTTCTTCACGCTTTATTTTTATATAACCCTCTGCAGGCTTTTTATAATCCTTTATTACAGTCATCTTAGCCCGTTTTTCAATCCTGCGCTCGCTGCCGCGGAGATATTTATCAATTGCCCTTGCCGCCTCCTGGCCTGAGGCCACAGCGCTAATAACAATCGCCGGGCCTGTTGCAACATCACCTGCTGCAAACACACCCGGGATGCCTATATTCAGGCTCTCATCTGTAACAATGG
>CAKKST010000254.1 GCA_919903585.1 Nitrospiria bacterium
AAACGCAAAGGCCGCAAAAACGCAAAGTAACCCATATACTCATCAACCCATCAACCCATTAACCCATATAGAGTCATTTCTTGATCACATTGCCCTGTCAACACAAATTGATGAGGTAGGGGATAAATCGGATACGGTTTTTCTAATGACACTCCATAATGCAAAGGGGCTTGAGTTTCCTGTTGTATTTATTGCCGGCATGGAGGAGGGGCTATTTCCTAATTTCAGGGCTTTGGATGATGAGAAACAGCTTGAAGAGGAGAGGAGGCTCTGTTATGTCGGCATTACAAGGGCAAAGGAATCTTTATATATTACTTGTGCAAGGACAAGGTTTATTCATGGCAGTGAAAGAAATGCACGGCCGTCAAGATTTTTAAAAGAGATACCAGATGAGTTAGTTGAGGCGGTTAGGAGTAAGGACAAAACATATGGGAGCTATTATCACACAAAAAATAATGAAACACCCCCCTTTAATTCCCCAACCCCTCTATCTCCCCCCTTACCTCCCCTTTCTCCCCTCCTTGGCAAGGAGGGGATGGGGGAGGTGAGGGGGGAATTAAAGGGGGGTGGGGGAGACAGAGGGGTTGAAGGGGGGCAAGGGGGGATTAAAAAGGGGGGGATGGGAAGATTTCCGAGTTTTCCTGTGGGCGCTTCTGTTCAGCACCCGAGTTTTGGGATAGGTAAGGTTAGGGCATCTGAAGGGACAGGTGAGAACAAAAAGGTGGTTGTGGATTTTAGGGATGCTGGATTAAAGAGGCTGTTAGTAAGATATGCGAGGTTAGAGAGGATATGAAGATAACAAAGAAAGAGGTAGAGCATGTGGCCTTGCTTGCAAGGCTGAAATTCTCTGAAGAGGAGAAGGAGACCTTTGTAAAGCAGTTGAGCGGCATACTCGGCTATGTGGAGAAGCTGAACGAGGTAGACACGAGTAATATTGAGCCCACATCGCATGTGATTAAGATGCAGAATGTATTCAGGGACGATGTTGTTACAGACTCCTTGCCGAGGGAGAAGGCTTTGTCAAACGCACCCGATAAGACAGAAAAGTTTTTTAGGGTGCCAAAGATAATAGAGTGAAATATTCACCCTCCCCTTAGTCCCCTCCCGTCAAGGGAGGGGAAATTGATGTTGTCCCCTCTCCCCTTGTGGGAGAGGGATAGGGTGAGGGGGATAATAGGAGGATTAAACTTGTTACGTGCAATGTTAAGGGCAAAGATACATAAGGCAACAATCACTGATTCTAATCTTGAATATGAAGGCAGCCTTACTGTTGATGAGGTATTGATGGAGGCAGTGGACATACTTCCTTATGAGCAGGTGGTTGTGTCTAATCTGAATAATGGAGAGAGGTTTGTTACCTATGTAATACCAGGCAAAAGAAACAGCGGAGAGATATGCTTAAACGGCCCAACTGCAAGAAAAGGTGTTGTTGGGGACAGGGTAATAATCTTTTGCTATGAATATTATAATGATGAGGAACTCAAAAAGTTTAAGCCGAGGATTGTTCATGTGAATGAGAAGAACAGGATAGCGAAGAAGTAATCCCCCCAACCCCCCTTTATTAAAGGGGGAAAAAGGGGGATTAAGCGGAGATTGGAATTGGAACTTTATAAACTAACCATTCATGAATTGCATGAAAAATTAAAGAATAAAGAAATAAGTGCAAAAGAGCTCACAGAGTCTGTATTTAAGAGGCTAAGCGAAACAGAAGAAAAGATAAAGGCATATCTTACTATCACAAAGGATGAGGCTCAGAAAGAGACAGAGGAGGCAGACAAAAATATTAAAAGCGGCAATGCCTCGCCCTTAACAGGCATCCCTCTTGCCATTAAGGATAATATCTGCACTGACGGCATAAAGACTACATGCGCGTCAAGAATACTTGAGAGTTTTATTCCGCCTTATGATGCCGCTGTAATTACTAAATTAAAAAAGAGTGGTTATATATTAGTCGGCAAGACCAACATGGATGAGTTTGCAATGGGCTCATCAACAGAAAATTCTGCCTTTGGCGCTACCCGGAACCCTTATGACTTGGACAGGGTGCCCGGCGGGTCAAGCGGCGGCTCTGCTGCTGCTGTTGCCGCTGATGAGTGTATTGCAGCGCTAGGCTCTGATACAGGCGGTTCAATAAGACAGCCTGCTGCGTTATGCGGTATTGTCGGCATGAAGCCGACTTATGGCAGGGTCTCAAGATACGGCCTTGTTGCCTTTGCTTCATCATTAGACCAGATAGGGCCTCTTACAAAGGATGTTGCAGACTGCGCAGTTATGATGAATGCAATCTCAGGCCATGACCCTTGCGACTCCACTTCTGCAAATATCCCGCTCCCTGACTTTACAAAATCCCTTGTGAAGGATGTTAAGGGTTTAAAGATTGGCATACCTGAGGAGTATTTTATTGAAGGGATAGATAAAGATGTGGACAAGGCTGTAAGGGATGCAATTAAACTCCTTGAGGGACTCGGTGCAGAGAGTGTTAAAATAAAGCTTCCCAATACAGGCTATGCCATTGCAACATATTATATCCTCGCTACATCTGAGGCGAGCTCTAATCTTGCAAGATATGATGGTGTGAAATATGGCCTTCGCGCTGAAGGCAAAGATTTGATAGATATGTATATGGAGACGAGGGCAAAGGGATTTGGCAGTGAGGTAAAGAGAAGGATAATGCTCGGCACCTATGCCCTTTCAGCAGGATATTACGAGGCATATTATAAAAAGGCACAGCAGGTGAGGACGCTGATAAAAATGGACTTTGATGAGGCCTTTAAAAAGGCGGATGTGATAATAACGCCAACAACCCCAACGGCTGCATTTAAGATTGGCGAGAAGACGCAGGATCCATTGCAGATGTATCTTTCAGACATATTTACAATATCTGTTAACCTTGCTGGTGTGCCGGGGGCATCAATACCCTGTGGTTTTACAAAAGATGAATTGCCGATTGGCCTTCAGATTATTGGAAGGCCATTTGATGAAGAGACGATTATCAGAACCGCCTATACCTTTGAACAGTCAACGGACTGGCATAAGAGGAAGCCGAATCTATAAATGATAACATTCAAAGACTATTCAGGGCGCAGTATTAGACTAACTGAAAATAGATGGGAGCATATTCTTACAAGGGCTGAAATGGCAGAACAAAAAGAAAAAATTAGAGAAACTTTGCTGATACCTGATAGAATAAAGAAAAGCAAGCACGACCCGCATGTTTTGCTCTATTATAAATGGTATGAACAAACTCCAGTTGCTAAAAAATACTTGTTAGTAGTTGTAAAGATAGAAAATGGAGAAGGCTTTATCCTCACTTCATTTTTTACAGACAAAGTAAAGGCAGGTGATACTTTATGGGAAAGATGAAGATATGGTATGACGAAGAAGGGGATTATCTTGAAATAGGTTTTGGGAAAAAGAAAGGCTATATGAAGGACATTGGGAATGACATGTGGGAAAGAATTGAGGAAGGCGAAGTTACCGGCATTTCAATTTTAAATTTCAAGAAAAGACTTAAAAAGGGCAAATCAGAAGTGAGGCTTCCTTTAGTGGTGAGCTTTAAGGAAATAGTGAATAAGTAATTAATACAAACGCATTAATTAATGTTATGCTGCATTCAAGGAGCAAGTGCAACGCCTGAGTTAAAGAGCTTTGAAGGTATTT
>CAKKST010000255.1 GCA_919903585.1 Nitrospiria bacterium
CCCCCTCCCTTGACGGGAGGGGGCAAGGGGGAGGGTGATTATTAAATGTGTTTGTACTTAGTTACCACCTTACCAATGCCGAACCCCATGCAAGTCCTCCGCCAAAGGCTGCGAGCAGAATCAGGGAATCTTTTTTAATCCTTCTTTCCCTCACAGCCGTGTCCAGCGCCATTGGTATGGAGGCTGATGATGTATTCCCGAACCTGTTTATTGTAACAAGCATCTTGTCTGATGGTATATGCAGCCTCTCCGCAACCTTTTTCAATATCCTTAAATTTGCCTGATGAAGTATAAACAGCTCTATGTCTGATACCTTCAATCTGTTTGATTTTAGTATCTCAATTATTGCTTCCTCAAGTTTTTTTACTGCCTGTCTGAAGACCCTGTCGCCGTCCATGTGAATGGTGTTAGGGAATATCCTTGACCATGCTGCAGGAAGTTGAATCAGATTTCCCAATGTGCCGTCAGTATGCATAAGAACTGATATTATTCCCTTGCCCCTTGCCCCTTGCCCCTTGCCCCCTGCTTTATTCAAAATCACCGCCCCTGCCCCATCCCCAAAGAGGATATAGGTATCAGGGTTTTTAGAATTAATAAATCTTGATTTTATCTCTGATGCTATTACCAGAACTCTTTCTGCCTTCCCTCCTTTTATAAACTGGTCTCCAGTTGATAGTGCATAGATGAACCCTGCACATGAGGCAGATATGTCAAAGGCAATCGCATTCTTCGCTCCTATCTTATCCTGTACAAAACAGGCAGTAGCAGGAAAAGGCATATCAGTGGATGTTGTGGAGACAATAATAACATCTATCTCTTCTGCCTTGACCCCTGCTGTTTTCAATGCATTTGCTGCTGCCTTTGCAGCAAGGTCAGAAGATGCCTCATTTGCTGCTGCAAAGTGTCTTGTTATTATGCCGGTCCTTTTTTCTATCCAGCCTGAATCAACTGAAATTGCATCTTCTATTTCTTTATTTGTTACCACCCGCTCTGGTATATATGAGCCAGTGCCGATTATTTCTGAAGATACTGCTGATTTCCTTGACATTTTTTTTATTATAGATTATAACATTTAAGAGCTTTTGTCAAACCTACAGAAAGATCCTGATGGCTAAACCAATAAGATTTGACAGACATGCAAAGAGAAGAATGAAATGGAGAAAGATTTCAGAGGAAGATGTTCTTTCTGTTGTAAAGGAACCAGACAGAAACGAACAATCAATAAAAGGAAGAATTAATCTTTATAAAAAGTTGGGGCAAAGATATATTAAAGTAACCTATAAAGAGTATCCATTAGAGATTTTAATTATAAGTGCAGTAGATAAGGGAGGTTTTTGATGAAGATTGAATATAGCAAAGAAGCAGACGCCATTTATGTATATTTTAAAGAGGAATATGTCGCAAAGAGTAAAGAGATAGAAGATGGAGTCATAATTGACTTTGATGAAAAAGGCCAACTGATAGGAATTGAGGTTCTTGATGTGAGCCAGAGGTTTAGTCTGTCTGACATCGTTAATGTAAACATAGTAAATCTTCCAGTAGAGGCTGTGAAATAGGAATATGATGCAATATATTATTATAATAGTATTTCTTCTCCTTGCCGGCTGTTCGGGTTCCCGTTCGGAGTCTTCGTTTGACCTTTCTTCACTCTTTGGAAAAGAGGAGACCGTACAGATTCCGGAGGAGAGCATTGAACTGAATTATGACCCCGTGCTCCTTATGCAGAGGGCTGAGGCATATTATGTAAATAAGCAGTACCCCGAGGCCATAGAGGAATATAAGAGATTCATAAAGATACATCCTGCCAATAAGCTCGCAGGCTATGCCCAGTATAGGATTGGCATGAGCCATTTTAATCAGATGAAAGAGGTGGACAGGGATCCCGAGCCTGTTATAAAGGCGCTTGACGCCTTTAAAAAGGTGATCTCTGATTATCCGAGGAGCTCATATCGTGAAGATGCAAGGATAAAGGCAGATATGTGCATGGAGAGGCTGGCAGAGCAGCAGTTTATTATAGGGAGATTCTATTACAAGAACTCAGCATATCCTGCAGCAGCAGGCCGCTTTAAACAGATTGTAAAGGATTATCCAAATGCAAAGTTCAGCGAACACGCCCTTTACTATCTTGGGATTTCGTATATAAAATTAAAGGATAAGGGATCTGCCAGCCAGAGCCTTGAGGATCTCTTAAAACGTTATCCTGATACAAAATACAAAGGTGATGTGCGCCGGCTTTTGAAGAAACTGAAGACATAATGCTATATTATCCCGTCTTTCTCAATCTAAAAAATAAAAAGGCCGTTGTAATCGGCGGCGGCAGTGTGGCAGAGCGGAAGGCCCAGACCCTTCTTTCCTGCAATGCTGATGTCTCTATCATAAGCCCTAAGATTACACCGCGGCTAAGAAGGCTTGTAAAAGAAGGGAAGGTAGAATATATAAAAAAGGGTTATGAAGATAAGGATATAAAAGACGCCTTTATTGTTGTTGCTGCTACAAATGACAGAGGGATAAATGAGGCAATTTATAAGACAGCAGAGAGAGACGGATGCCTTCTGAATATTGTTGATAAGCCTGAATCATCAAATTTTATTGTTCCCTCTGTTATAAGCAGGGGCGACCTGACAATTGCAATATCCACAGGCGGCAGGAGCCCTGCTTTATCAAAGCAGATAAGAAAAGAGCTGCAGCAGATATATGGCAGGGAATATGAGATATTTAT
>CAKKST010000256.1 GCA_919903585.1 Nitrospiria bacterium
AGGGCTATAAAAGTGAGTGAGTGAGTGAGTGAGTGAGTGAGTGAGTGAGTGAGTGAGTAGCAAGAGTCAGGCCAGTTTCAATCTCCCTTTTTAAGATAACACTTGCTTCCATCCCCCTACCCCTTTATGGCATGTTTAAATTGTGCCTATAATATTATGCCTTAATCTTTATTGCAAGCAAAAATTGCAAAAACCCCTTCACCCTCCCCTTTATTCCCTCCCATCAAGGGAGGGGGGATGTTAAGAATCTCCCGCAAGGGGAGAGGGGAGTCTTTTGTAGGCACGGTTTAAACCATGCTTATTTTAAAGAAGGGCAGGCACAAGGCCTGCCCCTCTACAGTAAGGGCGTACGGCCATACACCCCTACCACCCATCTAAAATATAAGCAATTTCTGTGCCAGAAGATAACATTTTAAAAACCTATTAATTATCAATATGTTAGAAAAAAGGTGGTTTTTATGGGATGGAATATCTTTTCCTATTTTAAGAAAAATTTTTCCATTCTTAGGTATTAGATTTCTCATGCAAAAACTGCCTAAGGCTCAGGGATTTCTCTTTGAAACCACACAAATTACCTCGCCCTTGTGAAGTCTTATGTTCAGCTCATCGCCTTTCTGAACCTCTTTAGCATCCTTTATTATCCGCATCTCTGGAAGTCTCATGGCAATGCTGTAGCCCCTGTTTAGGATTGCCAATGGGCTTAGGGCATTTAGCTTGCCTGCTACTGCTTCTGCCTGTTTCTTAAGCCCGTCCAGATAACGGCTTATTCCTCCTGATAGTCTTATGCTTAAATCATCTATCCTCTGGATATACTCATTTATCCTTGTGGCCGGGTCTTTCATTGCCCTTATCTCCTCACGAAGGGCAGACCGCTTTGCATCAAATAGTGTCTTTATTCCATTCTTAAGCCTTGAGGAAAGATGGCTCATGCTCTCCATGAGGTCTACCTTGTTTTTTACCACAAGCTCTGCAGCAGCAGATGGCGTTGGCGCGCGAAGATCAGCAACAAAATCAGCAATGGTAAAGTCTATCTCATGGCCAACAGCAGATATCACAGGTATCCTTGAATTGTATATTGCCCTCGCGACGATCTCTTCATTAAATGCCCAGAGGTCTTCAAGAGAGCCGCCGCCGCGTCCGACTATCAAGACATCAATATCCTCAAACTCGTTCATCTCTGCGATTGCCCTTGCTATCTCAGCGCCAGCTCCCTCGCCCTGAACAGGCACAGGGTTTATTATTATATGCACATTGGCAA
>CAKKST010000257.1 GCA_919903585.1 Nitrospiria bacterium
TAGGATGTCCTTTTTACGAATGGATAATAAAGCTAAAGGTAAAAAAAAGTGAAACACACCCCTTAATCCCCTCTTAATAGAGGGGAAATAGAAGCTCCCCTCTAACAAGAGGGGTCGGGGGTGTGTAAAAAAAAGGAGGAGCATAAATGCAAAAGTTAGAAACCACAATAGAAAAGTACGAATCCAATCTTATATTAAAGCAGGCAATTACAGAAATGGAGATTGAGGCTGCATTGAAATTGAGATTTGAGGTCTTTAACCTTGAGCTTAGCGAGGGTCTTCAGTCATCTTATCAAACAGGCCTTGATATGGATGAATACGACGATTACTGCGACCATATAATAGTCATGGATACGACAAAGGATGTTGTCGTTGGCACCTACCGCCTGCTGCCGGGTTACAGGGCAGAAAACGGCATAGGGTATTATTCTGAAAGTGAATTTGAAATGTTTAATCTCAGGAGATTATCAGGAAATAAACTTGAACTTGGAAGGGCCTGTGTGCATCGCGACTATAGGGGTTCTGCTGTGCTTAACCTTATGTGGGCAGGGATCGCCCAATATATAGAAAACTATGATATCAATTATCTATTTGGCTGCGGAAGTATACACACAATCAATTCAAATATTGTCAGCAGCATATATACCTACCTCAAGAAAAACTACATGGCAGAGGAAAGATTCAAGGTCTATCCCATTAAAGGGGTTCCCGGTTTTAATCCAAATGCCGAGCCGAATAAGGATATCCTTTCAAAGCATATCCCGTCCCTTTTGTTTGCCTATTTAAGGCTCGGGGCAAAGGTCGCAGGGGAACCGGCATACGACGAACAATTCGGTGTGGCAGATTTTCTTATACTCCTTGACAGGGGGAAAATATTAGATCGTTACAAAAGGCACTATCTCTCATGCGCGGTATAATCTTTCTCCTGAAGATTTATAAGATACTGCTCCTTTTAATAGTAAATATCTTCTTCCTCTTGCTGGGTATAGGTATTAAGCTGCTTTTTTATAGAAATCCTGCTGTGGGGACGAGGATAATGGCCTTCTGCTCAATGTTATGGGCAATAGCGCTATGCAGGATATTCGGGATTCGGCTGTTTATCAGGGGTCATTACAAAGAGATACAACACTGCTTTATTGTGAGCAATCATGTAAGTTATCTGGATATCCTTGCCCTTGCGAGTGTACGACCATCTGTCTTTATCTCCAAGCAGGAGGTCAAGGACTGGCCGCTGCTGGGCTGGCTTGCACAGCTTGGGGACACTATATTTGTTAATAGAAACTCAAAGAGGTCATCTTTAGAGGCATTGCATAAAATAGAAGAGGTCATAAGCTGTAAGGTAAGCATAGCGATATTCCCTGAGGGTACAACAAGTGACGGCTCAGAAATTAAAGAATTTAGAAGCTCTTTTTTTGATGTGCCTGCAAGACTCAAGATACCTGTCCAGCCTGTAAGTATTAAGTATTTGTCGTCTAATGGTGATAATCCAGTTGCATGGTACGGTGATATGTATCTACTTCCTCATCTCTGGAGAATTCTGGGGATGAGACATATTGATGTATCATTATATTTTAATCCTGTTATTAAAGATGTAAAAACAGGTTTCAGCAGGGCACAGGACAGAAAAACCCTCTCTTCCATTTCGCATAAGAGTATTAAAGATGGGCTCTCTATTCCTTTTCATAATTTAACAGGGAATTAACATGTAATTCATGGCATTGTAATAATAATATGTTTTACTGTATAAAATTTTTTGTAAGAAAGGAATTTTGGATGATTTCTTATAATGTAATACATCACATTCCTGGCCGCATCAGGATTGAGGTGCCATTGATAAAGGCCCTCTCAACAGCAAATCTATTGGAACTATCAAGGCATTTTTCTAACATTCCCATCCCAGACGGCATAAAAGAGGTCAGGCCGAGCCTTTTCTCCACGAGTGTCGTAATAATATATGAGCCGGAAAAGATAGATATTATGGAGTATATTAAAAACATGGCATCAGGTATAGAGATGCAAAAACTCATAGGAGGCTAAGGATCAAAAAGAGCAGCGGAAGATGCCCGCACCTGATAAAATGGTTGACATCAACCTGTAATGCTATAAAGAAGCCGTATATCCCCAGCTTATTTCAGCTTCAGCAGTATTGCAGGAGCAAGGGGCATAAGATATGCCCCTTTTATCTAAGCCTGCGCAGCGTGAGGGAGACGCATAGCTTCCCTGTTCATTTAACATAGATTTAACATTTCTTTAATATATTGGTAACTATTGCTTTATATACTAATACAAACGCATTTAATAGTGTTACATACTTCACCCTCCCCCTCGCCCCCTCCCATCAAGGGAGGGGGATAGTAAAGTTCCCTCTCCCCTTGTGGGAGAGGGGTAGGGTGAGGGGAATGTAAATTCATTTATTGCGTTTGTATTATATAAGCTTAAAAATCTAAATGGTTAGATTTATAAGGCCGAAGATTTTATTAAGTAAGGAGGTGATTATATTTCGTGCAGCCATAGCAGTAATTTAAAAATTTAGAGGTATGTTTTTAGAAGCCCACAATTAAGAAATTAACTCAAACAAAATTAAGGAGGATTTAAAATGTTTAAAAAGATTTTTCTGGGTATTATTACCCTAATGGTTATCACAGTAATTACCTCAGCCGCATTGATGGCAGAGGAAAAAATTATCAAGATTGACGGCTCAAGCACAGTTTATCCTATTACAGAGGCAGTTGCTGAGGAGTTCCAGAAGGCTAAAAAGGATGTTAAGGTAACAGTTGGCATCTCAGGCACAGGCGGCGGCTTTAAGAAGTTCTGCAGGGGCGAGACAGACATATCTGATGCCTCAAGACCGATACTAAAGAAGGAGATGGATTTATGCAAGGAGAATGGCATTGAATATATAGAGCTCCCTGTTGCTTATGACGGCCTTGCTGTTATGGTTAACCCAAAGAATACATGGGTAAAATCCATGACTGTGGCAGAACTTAAAAAGATATGGGAGCCTGATGCACAGGGAAAGATTACAAAATGGAATCAGATAAGGTCAGAATGGCCTGATGCGCCATTAAAGCTTTTTGGCGCAGGCGCTGATTCAGGGACATTTGACTATTTCACAGAGGCTATTGTTGAAAAAGCAAAATCGTCCAGAGGCGACTTTACTGCAAGCGAGGATGACAATGTACTCGTTCAGGGGATAGCAGGTGATAAGAATGCCCTCGGCTTTTTTGGATATGCCTATTATGCTGAAAATCCTGACAAACTAAAGTTAGTTGCAATTGACGGAGGAAATGGACCGGTATTACCATCAGAGAAGACAGTTATGGATGGCACATATCAGCCTCTCTCAAGGCCGATATTTATCTATGTAAACAAGAAGTCCATATCAAAATCTGAGATAAAGGAGTTTGTGGGTTTTTATCTCAAGAATGCCCCAAAACTCGTAAAGGAGGTAAAGTACGTACCACTTCCTGATAGGGCATATAAACTTGCACAGGAAAGATTTGCCAAAATGAAGACAGGCACAATGTTCGGAGGCAAGGCAGAGGTTGGAGTTAAGATAGAAGACCTGCTTAAAAGGGAAGAGGCAAAGAAGTAAGACAAATTAGGCATTATTTAAAAAGGCGTGGTTTTTTACCACGCCTTTTTTATTACCTCAAACTTAACATATTTGTAACATTCCTGTAATACAACTGTAACAAAGAAAGAGGATAGTGTTAATGTTAGGAATTATCTGTTGCAAGTGTTTTTATCTTGAGGTGTTTTTGTGAATAAAAGAATATCAAAAAAGATAAGGGAGGGCATAATAGAAACACTTCTATTCCTATGCGCCATCTCATCAATACTTATAACCATCGGCATTGTAGCAGTCCTCTCCTATGAGGCATTTGGCTTCTTTAAAGAGGTTTCATTAAAGGAATTCTTGACAGAAAGGCAATGGACTCCGCTCTTTGCAGAGCCAAAGTTCGGCATCCTGCCGCTTGTAGCCGGGACACTCTTAACCACTGCAATAGCGCTTATTGTTGCACTGCCTCTGGGATTGACAGTAACAGTGTATCTTAGCGAATATGCACCCCACAGATTTAGAGAGGTCATAAAGCCCATGCTTGAACTTCTTGCAGCAGTCCCCACTGTGGTATATGGCTATTTTGCCCTTCTCTTTATAACACCAATTTTACAAGGATTTATACCTGAACTTTCAGGCTTTAATGCCCTAAGCCCGGGCATAATCATGGGTATAATGATAATACCTTATGTAAGCTCTGTAAGCGAGGCCGCAATGAAGGCAGTCCCCATGCATATCAGGGAGGGCTCCTATGCAATGGGCGC
>CAKKST010000258.1 GCA_919903585.1 Nitrospiria bacterium
CAGTTGTTGTAAAGGATGACAGGATTATTGGAAAGGGCTATCACAAAAAGGCAGGACTGCCTCATGCAGAGGCAATAGCCCTTTCAAGTGCAGGCTCAGATGCAGAGGGCGCAATACTCTATGTTAGCCTTGAACCTTGCTGCCATTCAAATAAAAAGACCCCGCCATGCACTAAGAAAATCATAGAAAGCAAGATCAAAAAGGTTGTTATTGGCATGATTGACCCAAATCCGCTTGTGTCTGGAAAAGGGATTGAGGAGCTTATTGCCTCTAACATAGAGGTTAAGACAGGTGTGTTGGAACAAGAGGCAAAGAAAATTAATGAGCCATTTATTAAATATATTAAAACCAAAACCCAGTTTGTTATTTTAAAGATTGCAGAGAGCCTTGATGGCAAGATTGCAACCAATACAGGCGAGTCAAAATGGATTACAGGCGAAAAGGCAAGGGAGTATGCGCATAAGCTGAGGGATGAGAATGACGCAGTATTAGTCGGCATTGGCACTGTATTGCGGGATAATCCGAGCCTTACAACACGATTGAAGAACAAAAAGGGGAAAGACCCAATAAGGGTAGTTGTTGACAGCGAGTTGAAAATTCCGTTATCAGCAAAGCTCCTCACACAAAGATCTGATGCTATAACAATAATAGCCACATCTAAGACTGCCTCTAAAAATAAAATTGAGAAGATAAAAAAGACAGGTGCAGGAATAATATTATTAAAAACAAAAAATGGCAGAATCCCTCTTGCTCAATTGATGAAGGAATTAGGGAAAATTGGCATCACAAGCCTTATGATAGAAGGCGGCTCAGAAATCGCCGCCTCTGCTCTAAAAGAGGGTATTGTTGATAAGGTAATATTCTTTATTGCACCAAAGATAATCACAGGCAGAGAAGCAAAATCCTCAATCGGCGGCGAAGGCATTAGAAAGCTCAAAGACGCACTTATGCTGAAAGATTTTACAGTAAAAAGGGTAGGGGAGGACATACTGGTGGAGGGGTATGTGAGGGCTTAGTGTTTTATGTCATTGCCTGCCCTTATTTTAATAACGGTCTCAAAATAATAACAACATTGATTTGTAAAATCCCTCCTAACCTCCCTTTTCCAAAGGGAGGAATAATACCCCTCT
>CAKKST010000259.1:0-3111 GCA_919903585.1 Nitrospiria bacterium
TTGGCCTCTTGTCAACTGGGACAACAAGCTTCCATGTCTCTTCCATATCAGCAAGCGACATCTCTGGCGGGATTGGAGGCGGCACCTGAACAAACCGCGCCATTAAATCTGCCTCATCTGCTGTTAATAGCCCCATCTTAACAAAACCCGGCATACCACCGCCTGTCCCGTTTGTAATAAAGGCCTTTATTATGTCTGTATTGTAATTCTTTGACTTGAGCTTTGTATCTGTTATCTCGGGGCCGGTTGCACCTTTTCTGAGTGTGCCGTGGCAGCCTGCACACCGATTAAAAAATATACCCTTGGCCTTATTCATCTCCTCATCTGTCAATGCTAATGCAATGGCGACATCCACTGCTACAAGACCCATGATGCTGAATACAACTGTCTTAAACCATCCCTTAAACATCTTCTTTCCCTCCTCTCTTAATTATTTCTGAAGATCATTTTTCTCGTAATTTGCCACTGCCTCTGCATCCGCATCAGACAGCGCTTGTGCAGGCATATCAGCAGGTAAATTAGGATATTTTCTATCCTTCCCTGAACGGCCCTTTAATATTACCTGTTTTATAGCTGCAATATCGCTATTTTTAATAAACTCATTTCCCTTTAATGCAGGGCCGATTGGAGAGCCCTCCCCTTTCTGCCCATGGCATGCAGCGCATACATTAGTGAATGTAGCTTTTCCCTCTGCTGCTATAGCATTTTCTGCAAAGGCTATAACTATTACTGCTGCCAACAACCAAAAAATCTTACGCATAAATTAACCCCCTTCATCTAAATTTAAAACCTTTAGAGCCTTTGTTATAAGAAGACTGCAAAACCCTTGAATGAATGTGATCTGATTTCTTATCACCTCCCTCCCCGTATAAAGGTTAGCGCTGAACAACAATCACACCCTCCCAAGTGAAATTGCCTCTTTCATGTAATTCTTATTATCCTGCGTCTTCTCTCTCTCTGATTGCCTTCTAATTGTCTTGGAATACTCCTCAGCGAAATTAATCCTCGCCTTCATGCGGTTTAATCCCCTGCGCTCCAGAAAGTTCTGGACCCCTCCATTACTTACAAGGGGTTTACCATCAGCTTTTTTAGGCAATGCCTCGCTGATCTTTTGCGAGCCAAATTCTGGATGTTTTACAATAACCTCTACTATTGCGTTATCCTGCTCAGGGTTCAGGCTCTTATAATGCCTCTTTCCTGACGGCCTCCTGTCATATAAGGAATCCACCCTGTTTCCTGCGGAAGTAAGTCGGCGCAGCCATTTGTAATAGGTTGGAAAAGATACACCAATCCCTTTGCAGGCATCTATGACACTCATGTCCTTCGGACGGTTCTTTATCTTCTCAATATATTGGAATCTATGTAAGGCGAGCTTATCCCTTGAATCCACAATCCCCTCCAAATCTCTAAGTTATAAGTAGCAAGAAGGGTGCCATATCAAATCTGCAAAAAACAATTTTTTAAATCTCCTTGATTTTAATGGTATTTAAATATATTAAAGCAGATAAATATCTGACTGTTATATATTGATCAGGAATGGATTAAGTTACTAAAAATCAACTTGCTCATGGAAGATATCTCTCTTTCCTGTCTATAATCATCTGTATTTAAAAAGGATTTTTATTTGGTGAGTAAGTTACGAAAAGGAAACTGAAATGTCTGAATATTACACTGAACAGCCGCAAAAAAACTATATCTAAGTTTAAACCCTTGAATATAATAATTATCCTGCTAAAATATTATGTATGCGCATCTTAAGGCAGACTATAATCTTAGTCCTTCTCATCTTCTCCATCCTGCTTGAGCCGCAAACCTCAATCCCGCAGGAGCAGGATAATGAATTATGGTCAGGCATCTATATAAAAGGCAAGAAGAGCGGCTATAGTGTTTCATCTATTAAAAAAACTGAGGAGGGATATATCATCTCAGAAAAAGTGGAGATGGTCTTAAAGGTAATGAACACCTATCAGAGGATAACGACAACCTCCACTATAAATACAGACCCGAATCTCCTCATGGACAGCTTTACCTATCAGATAAATTCTGCTGCCACAAGCCTTAGCTTAAATGGCAGGATAGTCAACAATAATCTTCATATCAAAACTACAACAGGCAAAGAAGATATAGTTTTGCCATTCAAGGGCAGGCCATTTCTTTCAGCAAATATCATTCACTATCTGTTTAAAAGAGGGATAAAAGAGAATGTAAGATATAAGATAAATATCCTTGACCCGTCAACCTTGAGTCAGGATGAGATGGCGATTGAGCTTGTGGAAAAAGAAAAGAGGAAGGTGGGCAATATAACTGAGGATGCGTACCATTTAAAAGGGACATATAAAGGGATGAATATGCACACATGGGTAAAACAAGATGGCAGGACAATCAGGGAAGAGAGCCCTCTCGGCATAACAATAGTGCAGGAGCCGCGGGAGACGGCAATAAGAGAGCCCAAAGAGGATGAGCTGATTGATATAATAGAGGCATCTGCTGTTGCAGCCAATGTTCAGATAAAAGAGCCTGCAAAGGTAAGGTATCTTAAGGCAAGACTTCATGGTGTTGACCTTAAGGGGTTCAGGATGAATGACGAAAGACAGAGGATTTCAGGCGATATAATAGAAGTAAGGAGCGAGGATATTGTAGGGGCAATTCATGAATTGCCCCTACCTCTGCCAATAAGCAAAAAAGGCCTTGAGGCATATCTCGGAGCAACACCGTTCATCCAGAGCAATGATAAAGAAATAATCAGCCTTGCAAAGAATATTATCAGAGATGAAAGGGATTCCCTTCGTGCAGCGATGCTTATTAATGACTGGGTGTATAGAAATATCCAGAAGAGGCCGACTGTAAGCATACCAAGCGCCACAGATGTCTTAAAGATGCGCGCAGGCGACTGCAATGAACATACAACCCTGTTTGTTGCCCTCGCAAGGGCAGTGGGAATACCAGCAAGGATAAATGCAGGAATGGTATATCTTGGAGACAGGTTCTTTTACCACACATGGCCAGAGGTATATGTCGGTAAATGGCTTGCTGTTGACCCCACGCTAAATCAGTTTCCTGCTGATGCCACACACATAAGGTTTGTTACAGGCGATTTAGACAAGCAGATTG
>CAKKST010000259.1:3121-4285 GCA_919903585.1 Nitrospiria bacterium
ATTGAGATGATGAAGGTAATAAACAGGCTTAAGATTGAGGTAATAGAGCATGGAAATTGATTATAAAGCCCATATCCTCTCTGAATTTTTGTTTGACTTTTCTTCAAGTTATAGTGTATACTCTCAAATATATACTTGAGGTTAATTATGAAAATAGCAACTGCAAAGGAATTAAGGTATAGGACATCTTCAATACTTGAAAATGTAAGAAAAGGCAGGGAGTTTATTATAACGATGAGGGGGAAATCCATTGCTATTCTGAAACCCCTTAAAAGACATGAGAAGAGATTTAACCCTATTGGATTTGGTTTATGGAAAGACAGGAAAGACCTGAAAGATGTAAAAGAATGGATTAATGAAAAGAGGGGGGCAAGATTCAAAAAGTAATCTTTGATACAGATGTGCTTATATGGTATTTAAGAGGAAATATGAATGCCATAGGCTTCATATCAGGCGCCCCGTTCAGCAATAGATTCACCACATCACTTTGTGTTATGGAGCTTCTGCAGGGATGTCTTAACAAAGAAGAGATAAGGATTGTAAAGAGGTTTATTAAGGAAAATTTCTCTTCAATAATACATCCTGATGAAAAAATATCCGAAAAAGCAGTCCTTTTACTTGAACGATATGCCCTATCCGATGGCCTGAAAACTATTGATGCATTGATAGCGGCATCTGCCCTTACAGAAGATATAACACTCGCAACAGCAAATTTCAAACATTTTAAGAATATACCAAAACTCCAAATTTTGGAGTTTAAACCTGATTAATGAATGTTATTAATAAAAAATCCCTTCTCCGCCTTTTTTGTATATTATTGCTCCTTCTGCCGTCCTGCATGTTCTTTGGCAGCAGCAAGGTTGTATATACAAAACCTGCTAAGCCTTATAAGATAGGTGCACCATCTGGTGATTGGAAGAAATTGAACATAGAAAATATTGACGCTGCATATTGGAATGATAAACTTAAGGCAGGCATGGCATTTGCCGTTGATTGCAGTGCAGACAAAAGAGGAGATATTAATACAATTGTAAATAGGCTCTTTATTGGTATAAAGGACAGAAAGATTATTACCCCACACGCACCCCCCTTTAGTAAAGGGGGGAATTCTTTAAGTCCCCCTTTGGAAAAGGGGGATACAGGGGGATTATCAAATGAGCGAAA
>CAKKST010000260.1 GCA_919903585.1 Nitrospiria bacterium
AGTTTAAAATACCCCACACAAAAATCCGCACGATTATAAACATGAAAAGTCTCCTGAAGTGCGTTGAGGAACTGCTGCTCTATGTTATCAAAAATGCGCGGCATAGCTATTTCTCAAACAATTCCAGATATTCTTTAAATACAAACAGCCTGTTTCTCTTAAATCCGGTTATTTCCTGCAAGATGCCTATTTTTTGAAAATCCTTTATAAGCTGATTTGCTGCTGGATGTGTAATATTTAGCGATTGGCATATCAACTTTGAACTGATAATAGGTTGTGAATAAAGTAACGCCAGCAGCCGTTGTCCTGCCTTTGCTCGTTTGCCGAGCGTAAGGATTGCAGTTTCTGATGCGCGGCGCAATGCAATTATTTTCTCAAATGTCATTTTGCCTTTCTGCGCGGTCTCTGCAATGCCGACAAGAAAAAACCTGATCCATTGCTCTATATTGCTTGCCCCCCGAGCCATTGTTAAAGAATCATAGTAAGCGCCCTTATTGCGTTCAAAAAAATCGGATACATAGAGAGTCGGCTTGTTTAATATGCCCTTGTCAATGAGATAGAGAGTTATAAGCAAACGGCCAATACGGCCGTTGCCATCCGAAAAAGGATGCATTGTCTCAAACTGATAATGGCTAATCGCATTTTTTATAAGATGCGGTATTTTAAGGTTGTCGTTATGCCAGAACTTCTCAAGGTCTGTCAGTAAATCAGGAAGCTCATTGTGATGTGGCGGGATAAAAAAAGCATCTTTCAGGGTTGCCCCTCCTATCCAGTTTTGGCTTGTTCTGATTTCTCCCGGGCTCTTATGCTCTCCACGCGCTCCTTGAAGGAGTATTCTGTGCGCCTCTTTAAGCAGTCTTATTGAAAGGGGCAGTTCTTTCAGTTTATCTATTGCAAAGTTCATTGCCTTTGTATAATTTTGCACCTCTATCCAGTCGTTTTTGCGCTCAGGCTTTATTGCATATTCAGGCATAACTGCCTCATCAATGCCTGTTTGTGTCCCCTCTATTCTACTTGAAGTGATGGCTTCTTTTATTACATGCATGTGAATAAAAAAATCCACATCAGGAACAAGTATTGAATATGCATTTAGTTCACCCAGCAGCCTCGTTGCGTTTTCCAGTAAGATATCAATTTCTCTGTCATTCCAGACAAATGGAGTATTTATGAAGCTCGGAGAAAAACTTTTATATTCATATTGCTGCTTGTAACTACCTGATTTAAAGTGGTTTATTGTCATGCCATTATTTCCGT
The DNA here is from genome assembly GCA_919903585.1 of Nitrospiria bacterium. Taxonomy (GTDB): domain Bacteria; phylum Nitrospirota; class CAKKRA01; order 9FT-COMBO-42-15; family 9FT-COMBO-42-15; genus JACPZJ01. The sequence goes on from CAKKST010000260.1 coordinate 1,255, forward strand.
TACATATGGATTTTTATATGTAAAGTTTAGCAATAAACTTTACATATGTCAATTTAAATGTAATTTTGTGATGGGGGCAGCGAGGGTTTCTTTCATCGCTGAAAGGAGCTGCTGCTCTATAGTTATCAAAACCCCGCGGCATAATAGCCTTTTTTTCTTAGAAGTCTTCCTACGCTGTTTTGGCTGCTTTGACGAAGTCAATTTTACTCTTAACTTATTAAGGGTCTCATAATTGAATTGACATGGATTAGAAAATCTCCCCCCTGCTTAATACATGCAGGGGCAGGCTCTTGCCCCTCTTTGCCAAAGAGGGGTAACACACCCCTTAATCCCCTCTTGATAGAGGGGAAATCCCTCCCTTTGGAAAAGGGAGGTTAGGAGGGATTTTACAAATATGTCGTTACAATTATAAGACTGTTAATAAATAACAGTCAAGCTTATTGAGTTCACCATCTTCTTCTTGAAAGCCGATGGTATTTGTGATATAAACTTATTTCATGCGTCATTCTAAATTATTAATCCCCACACTAAAGGAAGACCCCTCAGAGGCAGAGGCAATAAGCCATAAGTTAATGATAAGGGCAGGCCTTGTGCGCCAACTTGCCGCAGGGCTTTATATTTACCTTCCGCTTGGCCTTATAGTCCTTGACAAGATAAACAGGATTTTAAGGGAGGAGATGAACGCCATCGGTGCACAGGAAATCTCCATGCCTGTGCTGCACCCCGCTGAGGTGTGGCAGCAGACAGGCAGGTGGAATGAGATAGGCGAGGAGATGTTCCGCCTAAAGGACAGGAGCGGCCGTGATATGTGCCTCGGCATGACACATGAGGAGATAGTAACATGGCTTGCAGCGGGAGAGATACGCTCTTATCGTGATTTGCCTCAGACATGGTATCAGATACAGACAAAACTGAGGGACGAGGCAAGGCCAAAGAGCGGTGTTTTGCGCACAAGAGAATTTTTAATGAAGGACTCCTACTCCTTTGATGCAGATGAAAAAGGCTTAGATAAAAGTTATCAGCTCCATCTTGAGGCATATAAAAAGATATTTGAAAGGAGCGGATTAAAGTTCTATGTTGTTGAGAGCGACCCTGGCATGATGGGCGGCGCTGTTGCCCATGAGTTCATGGCGCCCTCACCTGCTGGCGAGGATGAGATTGTTTTGTGTGAATGCGGTTATGCAGCAAACATAGAACTTGCCAAATCAATTCCGACAAAACCTGAATTTTCAGACTGGAAATTAGAAGAGGTTGCAACACCTGATTCAAGGACAATTGATGAGGTGTCCGCATTTTTAAAATTGGATAAAAGGCTTTTTATAAAGAGCCTGATTGTTGTCTCTCAAAAAGGCCCTGTAATGGCGCTGGTACGCGGCGATCAGGAGGTGCATGAAAAAAAGCTGAGAAGGTTGATTGGTGAATTCAGACCTGCACATAAGGAAGAGGTAAAGGAGTTTACAGGCATTGAGGCAGGGTTTATTGGCCCAATAAAATGCAAATTGCCGATTATAGCAGATGAGTCTTTGAAGGAAGGGAATTATGTGACAGGTGCAAATAAAGAGGGCTACCATATAAAAGGTATTGTGCCAAAGAGGGATTTTACAGCAGATTTTGCAGACATACATGCTGCAAAGGCAGGCGACGGCTGTCCCAAGTGCAGAAAGACATTGGCATCAGAAAAGGTAATTGAAATAGGGAATATATTTAAGCTCGGCACAAAATACTCTGAGCCATTGAAGGCATACTACCTTGATGAACATGGCAAAGAGAAGCCGATTATAATGGGAAGCTATGGCATTGGTCCTGCGAGGATCGCTGCTGCTGCAATAGAGCAAAACCATGATGAGAATGGCATAATCTGGCCATTATCCATTGCCCCATTTCAAGTCCAGATATTGCCATTGAACATGAAAAACGAGTCTGTAAAGAAGACAGCAGACGAGATTTATCAGGGCCTATTAAAAGAGAAGATAGAGGCATTGATTGACGACAGGGAGGCAAGCCCCGGCATAAAATTCAAGGACGCTGACCTTATAGGCATACCATACAGGATTGTTGTTGGTGAAAAGGGCTTGAAAGAGGGATTAGTTGAGATAAAGGAGAGGAGGACAGGGAAGGTGGAAAAGATAAAAACAGAGGCTGCAGTTGAACATATCCACAAAAAGCTCCTACAGTAACATTCCTTTAAAAGAAGATATTCCTGCTAAAAATTCGGATTTATTTTATTCTTGCAAAATGAGCGGTTTTATGATATTTATATTAAGTTTAAATCCCACACGTCTGCCGTATTGCAGGAGGCGGTGTCCTGAATATCAGGATCCTTCTGCGAGTTGATGGGGGCGGAGGAAAAAAACCAAAAGGCAAGGAGGTGAAAAAGAAAATGGCTGTTTCACTCAAGGAACTGTTAGAAGCAGGCGTTCATTTCGGCCATCAGACCAAACGCTGGAACCCCAAGATGAAGAAATTTATCTTTGGAGAGCGTAATGGTATACACATAATTGACCTTCAAAAGACCCTGAAGAAGTTTAATGAGGCATGTGACTTTATTAAAGGCATAACAGCAAAGGGAGAGGCCGTGCTTTTTGTTGGCACCAAAAGACAGGCACAGGAGGCTATTGAACAAGAGTCAAAGAGATGCGGCATGTTTTATGTTAATCAGCGCTGGCTTGGCGGCATGCTGACCAATTTTAAGACTATAAAAAAGAGCATCAGCAAGTTGAAGAAATTGGATACAGATAAGGCAAATGGCGTTTTTGAGCTTCTGCCAAAAAAAGAGGTCATCAAATTAGAAAAGGAGCGCACCCAGCTCCAGAAGCTGCTTGGCGGCATAAGGGAGATGAATGCCCTGCCCGGCGCGCTGTTTGTGATTGATTCAAAAAAGGAGTTGATTGGAATCAATGAGGCAAGGCGGCTTGGCATTCCTGTAGTTGCTGTTGTGGATACAAACTGCGATCCCGATGAGGTTGATTATATAATACCGGGCAATGATGATGCCATAAGGGCTATTAAACTCCTCACATTAAAGACAGCAGATGCTGTTATTGAAGGTAAGCAGGCCCTGTCAGAGAAGCCGCAGGCAGTAACTGCAGAGGCAATAGAAGCTGCTGCGCCAAAGGCAGAGGAGACCGAGACACCAACCGAGCTTCCAATGGAAGCTGCATTAGACGCAGGAAAGATAAAATCCTGATTATTTTATTACAGGAGGCTGACTATCAGCCTCCTGTAATATTTCTTTATTTACAAGAACTGATAAAATAAATATTTAATGCAATGGTGAAGGCGGGGCTTTCAGGGGCAGGTGCAAAATGCGGCCTGAATTAGGAGGATTTATTAATGGTTGTTGATGCATTATTAGTGAAAGACCTAAGAGAGAAGACAGGTACTGGTATTATGGAGTGTAAAAAGGCGCTCTCAGAAGCAGGAGGGGATATCAATAAGGCAATAGATCTCCTGCGGCAGAGAGGGCTTTCAGCAGCATCAAAAAAGGCTGACAGGGTTGCAGGTGAAGGCGCAATCGGGTCTTATATCCACACAGGAGGCAAACTGGGCGTCCTTGCGGAGGTAAACTGTGAAACAGATTTTGTTGCGAGGAATGATGAGTTCAAGGAATTTGTTAAGGATATTGCAATGCAGATTGCAGCAGCCAGCCCGTCCCCGCTTTATGTAAAAAGGGAGGATGTTCCGTCTGATGTAATTGAAAAGGAAAGGGAAATCTACAGCGTACAGGCAAAGGAATCAGGGAAGCCGGCAAATGTTATGGAAAAGATCGTTGATGGAAAACTGGAGAAGTTTTATACTGACTTCTGTCTGACGGAGCAGGTCTTCATAAAAGATCCTGAAGGAAAACTCAGGATAAAGGACATTGTAGGCCAGAAGATAGCAAAATTCGGTGAAAATATAGTTATAAGGAGATTTGTCAGATTTAAGATCGGCGAGGCAAATCCTGCCTGAGCGGAATCGCAAAGATGCCAAAAACAAGATATAAAAGGATACTCCTTAAAATAAGCGGGGAGGCCTTAATGGGCGACAGGGGTTATGGCATTGACCCTGCTGTTATTAATGCCATAGCCAATGAGATAAAGGAGGTATATAAACTCGGCACCCAGATTGCCATTGTGATCGGGGGAGGCAATATATTCCGCGGCCTCATTGGAAGCGCACGGGGTATGGAACGGGCATCAGCAGACTATATGGGGATGCTTGCCACAGTGTTGAATGCCCTTGCCCTTCAGGATGCGCTTGAGAAGCTTAACGTAGATACAAGGGTGCAGACAGCAATAGATATGCGTGAGCTTGCAGAGCCGTATATAAGGAGAAGGGCAATAAGGCACCTTGAGAAAAAGAGGGTCGTAATATTTGCTGCAGGAACAGGAAACCCCTATTTTACAACAGATACCGCAGCATCGCTGCGGGCAATGGAGATAGGCGCTGATGTAATTATTAAAGGCACAAAGGTTAACGGCGTATATGATTCGGATCCGATGAAGAATAAAAAGGCCAAAAAGTATGATAGGCTAAATTACCTTGAGGTATTGCAAAAGGGATTGAAGGTAATGGATGCAACTGCAATCTCACTTTGCATGGACAACAACCTCCCGATTATAGTATTTAATCTTAAGAAGAATGGCAATATTAAAAGGATAGTCCTCGGGGAGAAGATCGGGACTACTGTAAGTTAAGATGATTAATGCACTGAAAAAAAAGATGGCAGAACGAATGGATACTACCTTGGATGTCCTCAGGAAGGAGTTTGCAAGCCTTCGCACAGGGAGGGCATCACTGTCTTTGCTTGATGGGATTAAGGTAGACTATTATGGCAGCCTGACCCCTATGAATCAGGTTGCGACCCTCGCTGTCCCTGAAAGCAGGCTGATTACCATACAGCCATGGGATCCTCAGGCGATAGAGGCCATTGAAAAGGCCATACTCTCATCCGGTCTCGGCCTGATGCCTTCAAATGACGGCAAGATAATCAGGCTTCCGATACCGTCTTTGACCGAGGAGAGGAGAAAAGAGTTAGTAAAGCTTGCAAAGAAGATGTCAGAGGATTTGCGCGTTGCCGTAAGGAATATAAGAAGGGATATAAATGAAGAGGTCAAAAAGATAGAGAAGGAAAAGAAAATTTCAGAGGATGAATCCCACAAGGCGCATGAGGATATCCAGAAGACTACTGACCAGTATATAAAAAAGATAGATGAAATACTTAAAAAGAAAGAGGAGGAGATAATGGAGGTATAGCCAACTTTCTGCCTGCCTTAAGATTTGCCATTCCGCAGCACCCCCTCTATTTCCTCTATTAACAGGTTAATCTCAAAGGGTTTTGCAATAAATGCCGCTGCGCCAAGCCTATAGCTTTTCTTCTTGTCCATTAGCATATCTATTGCTGTAAGAAAGATTACCGGTATATCCTTTGTTGATGGATTATTCTTTAATCTCCTGCAGGCCTCATAGCCGTCCATCTTTGGCATTGCCGCATCAAGGATAATCAGATCAATCTTTTCTGCCCCAGCCTTCTCCAGCACCTCTAATCCATTGGAGGCAGCAAGGACAGTATAACCCTTATCCTCAAGCGCCAGCCTTATTATTAATCTGATATCCTCTTCGTCATCTGCAATAAGGATTTTTTGCATAGATTATCAACCCTGTAGGGGCAGGTTTGAAACCTGCCCCTACAGCTTTATGTAGGGCTTATTCAGGGCTGTCTGAGCGGGCAATATCATCCGCTGATAACCGCCTGTCCCTGATAACAACACTCCCTTCCATCTTCTTCGCAGCTTTTTTAAGCTCAGCTGCTATATCACTGATCTGCGCCATATGCTCAAGGCGCCTCTGTTCATTGCTTGTTACAACTGCGATGGACATTGTCATGATCGGAAATTTTTCAATCTGGCCGCGCCTATTTTCAAGCTCAATAAGCCCCCTGTTTCTATCCTCCCTGTTATAATAAAGGGGGATTATTCTGCTAAAGGCGTCAATAATGCCGCTGCATATAATATCGTCTTTGTAGTTGGTTGTGATTATTATAAAGTCATCGCCGCCGATATGGCCTACAAAGTCAGAGTCATTGCCATATTCCCTTACCACATCAGTTATTATTTTTGCTGTCTGTTTTATTACTGCATCGCCTTTTAAGAAGCCATAATTATCATTATATGCCTTGAAATTATCAAGGTCTATATAACATACGGAGAAAGGCGCCTTTTCTTTGATTTTTGCATTTATCTCCCTTTCAATCGCTATATTTCCCGGGAGCCTTGTCGTCGGGCTTGTGCTGTGTTCCTCTTCCCTCCTCTGAAGAAGGAGCCTCACCCTCGCCTCAAGTTCAAGCGAGGAATAGGGTTTTGTTATATAGTCGCTTGCGCCGAGATTCAGCCCCCTTGCCTTTTCCTTTGCATCCTTTATGCCTGACAGCAGTATTACCGGTATGCGTCCTGTGCTGACACTATTCTTTAGCCTCTTAAGTGTCTGAAAACCGTCAATGCCCGGCAGGTTAATATCCAAAAGTATGAGATCCGGCTGCTCTGCCTGCGCTATGCTTAATGCCTCCTCGCCTGTGGATGCCTCAATGGTTGTATAGCCGAATTCCTGAAGCATTGATGTAATCAGGGAGGTGATGCTCCTTTCATCATCTACGATCAATATCTTCTCGCCGGGCTCTGCCATGCGATGATGCTGGAGTGTTGCCTTTATATCCTTAACTAATGTCTTTTCATCCATGGATCTTTTTATAATATTGATAGCCTTTACATCCTTTAATCTTGCATTCTCCTCATCACTGGCTGAAAAGACTATGATAGGTATCTCCTTTGTCTCCGGGTCCTCTCTCAGGACCTTTACAAGGTATGTGCCGTCTATCTCAGGCATCACTACATCAATAACGATTATATTTGGCCTGAATCTCCTCGCAAGGTCAATGGCATCCTCTTTATTTGCGCCTTCATATACACTAAAGCCCTCCTTCTCAATTGCCTGCCTGAGCCTCCTGCCTTCGTGAGGGTTGTCATTAACAAGAAGCACCCTTACCTTCTCATCTATTGGAGGCGACCATTTTTCAAGCCTTTGAAGCGGGCCACTGGTAAAAGGCGCCTGCCCATCTTCTTTATTTGTTTTTCTCTTATAGATCGGGATTGTAAAATAAAATGAACAGCCGCCGCCTTCGTTTTCAATCCATATCTTTCCGTCATGCGATTCTACAAGTATCTTTGCCATTGGAAGGTTAAGGACCTTTCCGTCAGTATCAGGCTTATTCCCTTCAAGTTCAAAATTCTTTATCTTTACATATTTATCAAAAAGCCTATTAAGCTCCTGCCCTGTTATGCCCTTATATTGATTATGAATACAGACCTCTGCAAAACCGCTTTTTGTATCAGGGTTATAGGTCTTGAATTCAATGTCAGACTTTGAGGCATCGGCCTTTACATCCACAGAGATCCTTATCCTTTTTTTCCCCGGTGTGTATCTGATTGCATTTCCCATGAGAATAGCAAAAACCTCCCCTATCCTCTCTGCATCGGCATCAATCCTAACCGAAGACGGCATTATCCTTTCAATTTCAATCTCCTTCTCTCTTATCCTACCGCTCAGCTTATCAAGCTGATATTCTATAAGCGGCACGAGGTCTGTTTTTTTCAGGCTTAACAGGACTTTTACGCTCTCAAACCTTGCTATCCTGACAACATCATTTATCAGATTATTCAGCCTCTTGCAGTTTTTGCTTATAATCCTGACAAACTCCGCATGCTTTTTATTCGGTATACCGCCAATGCCTTTTAGAAGCAGATCCGCAGCCCCCTGAATGGCTGTAATTGGCGTCCGCAGGGCATGGGACACATCAGACATAAAATTGGTCTTTTTATCATCACGGCTTGCATCCTCAGTAATATCCTGCAGTGTTATCAGGGTGGCGAGAATCTTCCCCTTCTCATCCTTTATATGGGAAAAGCCGGCTTTTACAGTTTTTTTGTTAATCTCTGTTCTTAATGTCAGGGATTTTAAACCTTTATTATTTCTTAGTCTTTTAATGCCATTTTTAAAAAAACGGGTCTTTCCCTTTGGCAGAAGATCTTTAAGCATCCTTCCTTTATTATTATTCCTTTCAAGGATATCTATTGCCGCAGGATTAACAAATAATATCTTATCATGGGAGTCCACGACTATTACCCCGCTGCTGACGCTGTCCATTATTAATGGCAGGGGCAGATTCTTTGTGGTCTTTTTATCCTTTTTTGCTGTGATTTTCATTGCAACCTTTTAAGCCTGATCAAACAGGTAGCAGGCAGCAAAATGCCCTTTTGCTATCTCTTTAAATGCCGGCTCCATTTTTAGGCACTTATTCATCTTCTTCGGGCAGCGGCTATAGAAGCGGCATCCTGCAGGAAGGTCTATAGGGCTTGGGATTTCACCTTCTAAGGCGATCCTCTTTTTTTTCTTTTTAATATCGGGTATGAGTATGGCCGAAAGTAAGGCCTCTGTATAAGGATGTTTGGGCCTTTTATACAGATCCCCGGTCTCTGCCATCTCCACGATCCTTCCAAGATACATCACTGCCACCCTGTGGGAAAAGTATCTTACAATATTCAGGTCATGGGCAATAAAAAGAAAGGACAGCTTATATTCCTTCTGAAGATCAGAGAGCAGATTTATTATCTGCGCCTGAATAGATACATCCAGCGCAGATATAGGCTCATCAGCAATGATCAGGCTCGGGTTCAACACCAGCGCCCGGGCAATACCTATCCTCTGCCTCTGGCCGCCGCTGAATTCATGGGGGTAAGATGAGAGGGTATGCGCCCCAAGCCCTACCTTTTCCAAGACAGAGATTACCCTGCTTCTGCGCTCCATGCTGCTGCCGATACGGTGTATTATAAGCGGCTCCTCTATTGTATCCCCTACAGTCATCCTCGGATTTAAGGAGGCATAGGGATCCTGAAAGATTATCTGCATCTGCTGCCTGTAAGCCCTCAGCCTCTTTTGATCAATAAAAGTAATATCCTTATTATCAAACAAAATCCTTCCATCTGTCGGTTCAAGGAGCCGTAGGATAGCCCTGCCTGTTGTGGACTTTCCACAGCCGCTTTCGCCAACAAGGCTTAAGACCTCCCCACGTTTAATCTCAAGGTCAACACCGTCTACTGCATGCACAACCTTCGGCTTTCTGAAAATGCCCGCAGGGACATAAAAGTGTTTCTTTAATCCCTTTACATTTAGGATAAGGTCCTTACCCTGATTTTTAGTTCCTGCCTGCATAGTCCCTTTCCCTTACCCAGCACCGCACAAAATGCCCCTTACAGATATCTTTTAAAAGAGGCTCCTCTCTTTTGCATTGGTCAACAGCTATCCTGCATCTTGATAAAAACTTACAGCCCTCCGGAAGATTAAGCAGCCTCGGCACAACGCCCGGTATTGCCTTTAGCCTTTGCTTTTTTTTACCGTCAAATCTCGGAATAGAGTCCAAAAGGCCTTTGGTATATGGATGCAGCGGCGATTTAAAAAGCGTTTCTGTATTTGTATACTCCACAATCCTTCCTGCATACATCACGGCCACATCATCAGCAGCCTCTGCTATCACGCCAAAATCATGCGTAATAAGTATCATTGACATCCCCATCTTTGTCATCAGTTCATCTAGCAGCTCAAGCACCTGAGCCTGTACAGTCACATCCAGCGCTGTTGTCGGCTCATCTGCTATTACCAGCGAAGGCGTACATGATATTGCCATTGCAATCATTGCCCTCTGCCTCATGCCCCCGCTTAACTGGTGCGGATAGTCCTTTATCCTCTCCTTTGCAGAAGGTATGTTAACGAGATCAAGCAGCTCTGCTGCCCTGTTCATCGCCCCGCCCCTTCCCATGCCTTTATGAACCCTTAGCGCCTCGGCGATCTGCTCGCCTATCGTAAAGACAGGATTCAGCGCTGTCATAGGCTCCTGAAAGATCATTCCGATCTTTGCCCCTCTGATATGGCGTATCTCTGACTCCTTCAGCCCAAGCAGGTCGCGGCCCTCAAAAAAAACATTTCCGGAAACAATCTTACCCGGCGGCTGCGGTATCAGGTTGAGTATGGACATCGCAGTTATGCTCTTGCCGCATCCAGATTCGCCAACGATTCCAAGAACGGTTCCCCGTCTTACACTAAGGCTGACGCCATCAACAGCCTTAATAACCCCATCAGGTGTATAAAAATGTGTCTTTAAATCCCTTACCTCAAGTATTGCCTCTGCCATTATTGTCCTTATAAAAAAATATCCGCCTTAAGCGGATAAAAAAAATCATCTGTAGGGACGGGTTTAAAACCAGCCCCTACACTATTTCTTTCTTTACCAGATTCATGTATGCCTGTATATCTTTATTATTAGGGTCAATCTTTTTTGCCTCCTCCCACTCCTCAACTGCAAGATCAATAAATCCCTTCATATAATATGTAACCCCGAGGTGCACCCTTGCAGCGACATATTTTGGGTTGACCTCCTTTGCCCGTATGAATACACTGATGGCCTCATCAAAAAGACCCTGCTCCCGCAGGGTTACCCCGGCCTTTGTGATTATATCTACAAAATTCGGCCTCAGCTTCAGGGCCTTCTTATATTCGGCAAGCGCCTCATCATACAGCCCAAGGTCATAATAGTGGTCGCCAAGCTGTGAATGTTCATTTGCAAGTTTGCCCTGAATATACGGGTCAATGCTGGATGGGGTAGGATGCGCAATCTTTGCTGCATTGCTGAATATCCTGCTTGCATCCTCAAAGCGGCCCAACTCATTGTAAGTTACAGACAGATTGAGTGATGCCTCTGTATAGCCCGGATTTAACTGGAGCGCCTTTTCAAAGAACCATGCTGCCTTCTCAAAATCGTTCTTCTGATGATATATAAAGCCGAGCTTATTGTATACATCTGCATAGGCAACATTCGCCTTCAGGAGCTCAAGGAGCAGTTTCTCTGCCTTGTCATGCTCACCCTTATCAAAACTGATCCTTGCCTCCATGTATATTTTTTCTCTTTCAATCGTCATTTTTATTGCTTTTGCTGCTGCGGCTCTCCGCCTTCTGGTTCTATAAGGACAAGGTCTATACGCCGCTTATTTAAACTTAAAAACTTTGCCGTAAAACATAGCTTATTATCCGGAAGCGAGTAGCCATGCGCATTCGTGACAGGCATAAAAGGATTTTTATCCACTGCATAATTTAATGTGTCTGTAAGGCGGGCATTTACAGGAAGATGGATATAGCCTACGATCTTAAAACCTGGCGTGAAGATCATAACCCTCTTCTGGTCCTTTTCTATTCTTAATGGATTTGCTATTTCATCCATATAATAATTATTATACTTAAAATATAGCTTTTGTCAATTTTTATTATATAATATACAGGATTATGAGGATCGCCGCCGCAAATTTTGTAAAGAGCTGTATGGGGGAAAAAGACCTTCCAAAGAATGACCTTCCTGAGATTGCATTTGCAGGCCGGTCAAATGTAGGAAAGTCCTCCCTTATTAACTGCCTTGTATTAAGGAAGGATCTGGTCAGGACAAGCCGTACACCCGGCAAGACACAGTCAATAAACTTTTTTATAATTAATAATGCCTTCTATTTTGTTGACCTCCCCGGATATGGTTATGCAAGGGTTCCAAAAGAGATGCGGGATAAATGGAGGCCGATGATAGAGGGTTATCTGTCAGAAAGGGGTGAGTTAAAAGGCATAATCTTTATCCTTGATATAAGACATGCCCCAACAGAGGACGACAGGACAATGAAAGAGTGGCTTGAGTATTATAATATACCGATAATCTATATTGCCACAAAGGCAGATAAAATAAAAAGAGGAGACATTGCAGGGCATATAGAGATGATACGAAAAGGTCTTGGCCTTGCAAAAGACAGCGCTATCCTCCCATTCTCAGCGCACAATAGCAGCGGCAGAGATGTCTTGTGGAAGGCCATAAATGCGCTGCTAAAGGAGGCCTGATTATTTTACGACTACTGCGAGGCCCCGACTGCCTGAGCCTGCGCCTGCGGGATTGGCGAATAGTACGGGTCTAACTGATAGCCCTGATCAAAGGCCTCGTTCGCATCCTTCATCATGCCGAGCTTGTAATAGGAGTAGCCGAGGAAATAGTAGCTCTTTGCGCTATTGGGGTTGATATTGGCGGCCTCTTTAAATTCCTCTGCTGCCACAGAGTACTCCTTTTTGAAATACAGCTCAAGGCCCTTTTTAAAATGCCCCTCCGCAGCCTTTGTATCAAAGAGCTCCTCCTGTGCAAATACCGGCGCTGAAAGAAAAATGGTTATGACTACTGCTGATAACACGATTAATAATCCTTTCATCCTTACCCTCCTTTCTCAAAGAAGCGGTGCGTTTTTCCAGTCTCTAATTATAATGGCTATTTTATATTTTTACAACATTTTTCCATAGTATTTGATTTTTTAGCCTTATTTATACCTTGAGCCCGTTATTTTTCACTAAAATATCATTAAGGGCTCGGGTATGCACGCACATCTTGCCATCAAATACCGCATGGGGCGGGAGAGCGGGGAGGAGCTTAAAAAGTGTCACCCATGTCCGCTTGCAATATACTATGCTAAAAAAAGTTATATTGACAACCGCAGTGGATTCTGGTAATTATTTGCGGTAACAAGTGTGGGATTCATGGGCGTAACATAAAGGAGGTGCGTATGGTGAGAAGGGTTATGTTGAGAAAGGTATTGTTGTTGATTGGGCTGGTGGCCTTGGCCGGGTCGTTCTTTGGCTGCGCGCATGCCAAGCCTGCTGACACGCCGCTGGTGGCCCCGGGTGACTTGTCCTACGAGGAGCTGCATACCACAGAACGTTTCCGCAAATACAAGTCTGTGGGCATTCGGCTGTTTGATGCCAGTGATGTGGCTTTCTTGAGCACTAATGCAGAGGAGCGCACGGAGATGGAGGCGTTTAAGCTTGCCGCCAGCAGCCACCTGATAAATGGGTTCCTTGAGGAGATGGGGGACCACAAATTCTATCCCAAGTTCGGCGTGGCAAATACAAAGGAGGAGGCAGCCGGCTACGACCTGATAATTGAGGGCAAGTTCATACAATTTGACCGGGGTACCCGCGGCGCACGATACTTAGGCACCGGCGGCTGGACCAATGTATCATTGATGGGCACCATGACAGAGACGGCCACTGGCAAGGTGGTAGTAAAATTCCGTGATGTGAAATATGGCAAAGGCGGCTCCTTTGGCGGTGATTCCATGGATCTGTTGAGGAATAACTGCGTGGAGATCGGTAGCAACATCTCCGACTTTCTGGAAGAGGTTTATTAAGAAACAGGCCGGGCCTTTTCCATGTTCAAGAAATAATCGCCAAACCGAAGGCATTATATGGCAGCAGAGTGTTTAAATCCTCTCCCTCCATTCAGGAGTGTCTTTTCTATCTCTACTGCAATAAAGACTGTAAAAGCTACAGCAAGGCAGAGGAAGAGTTCAAAAGGGCTGAGTGATGTTGTCTTGAATATTTTCTGAAATAGCGGCAGATAGGTTATCATAAGCTGTAATATAAATGTCAGAAGCACGGCGCCAAGGAGCTTTGTATTGCTGAAGAGACCTATGGTAAAGAGCGATTCCCTTTCTGAACGTATTGCCATGACATGGAACATCTGAAACATTGATAATGTAAAAAATGCCATGCTCTGCATGTGCCTGATATCGCTGTTTCTCAGCTCATACCACATCACAAATATAACGCCGCAGGCCATAAAGATGCCGACCCAGAGGATATGCTGCCACATGCCCCTTGCAAATATCCCCTCCTTTGGATCCCTCGGCGCTCGCTTCATCACATCCCTCTCAGCAGGCTCAAGCCCGAGTGCAAGCGCAGGAAGGGAATCTGTTACAAGGTTCACCCAGAGTATTTGGATTGGAAGAAGCGGCAGGGGCATGCCGAGGACAATGGCAAGAAACATAGTAAGTATCTCGCCTGAGTTTGTTGAGAGCATGTAGCGGATAAACTTTCTTATGTTGTCGTAAATTATTCTGCCCTCCCTTACAGCCCGCACAATCGTAGCAAAGTTATCATCCAAAAGAATCATATCCGATGCCTCCTTTGCCACATCTGTGCCTGTAATGCCCATAGACACACCAATATTCGCCCTCTTTAATGCAGGGGCATCATTAACGCCATCGCCTGTCATTGCAACGATATGCCCCTTCTCCCGCAGGGCATTCACGATCTTTACCTTATCCTCAGGCTGCACCCTCGCAAATACAGAGATGCCCTCCACGATCTTACTGAATTCTGCATCACTGATATCTGACAGCTCCTTTCCTGTTATGACCACATCACCCTCGGAAAAGATACCTATCTCCCTTGCAATGGCAATTGCAGTTGTTGGGTGATCGCCTGTAATCATCACGGGCATTATGCCTGCGGCCCTGCACAGGCTGACTGCATTAATCACCTCATCCCTCGGCGGGTCTTTAAGGCCTGTCAGGCCGATGAAAACCAGATCCATTTCAGCATCCTCTGGTGTTAGCTCTTTCTTATCCTCTCTATAGGCAAACCCAATGACCCTCACGCCCTTTGATGCCATCTCCTCGTTGTAGATAAGTATCTGCTCCCTGTCTACCTCCTTCATCTCCTTTACGCCTGCATCAGTGAGTATATATGGTGATATGTCAAGAAGGCTGTCAACTGCGCCCTTTACAAAGGCAATATGCCTGCTGTCAGGCGCATTATGTATCGTAGCCATCCTCTTTCTCTGCGAGTCAAATGGCCTTTCATTTATACGAGGATATTCCATTGCCAGCTCATCCCTGTTTAGGCCGGCATCTATCCCTGCATGAAGAAGGGCAACCTCAAGCGGGTCTCCAATCCTCTTGTCCCCTTCAATCCTCGCATCATTGCAGAGCATCATGCACTGAAGCTGTCTGCCTAATACCCTGTCATGCGGATCCCATACCTTCTCCAGTCCGTCAATTGTATAGATAGATTCCACAGTCATCCTGTTCAATGTCAGCGTCCCTGTCTTGTCTGCACAGATCGTTGTTACAGAGCCGAGGGTCTCTACAGACGGGAGCTTTCTTATCAATATCTTTACCTTAACCATCCTGTATGCGCCGAGTGCAAGGACAATGGTAATTACAGCAGGCAGGCTCTCTGGTATGGCAGCAACAGCAAGGCTTATGGCTGTAAGGAACATCAATTGTATCGGCTCTCCCCTTATAATGCCTGCTGCGAAGACAACACCGCATAAAAGGAGTGCAATCAGGGCAAGCCATTTCCCCATGCTGTGCAGCCGCTCCTGAATTGGAGTCTTCTTATCCTCTGCCTCCTGAATCAGGTGGGCAATCTTACCGAGCTCTGTATTCATGCCTGTTTCAGTTACAACTCCAACGGCCCTGCCATAGGTAATGATGGTTCCCATAAATGCCATATTCCTTTTATCTGCCAAAAGAACATCGCCTTCAAGCCTGTCTGTAATCTTTTCTACAGGCATGGATTCGCCTGTAAGCGCCGCCTCTTCAACATTCAGATTATGTGCCTCAATGAGCCTTAAATCTGCCGGCACCCTGTCCCCTGCGGATAGCTCAACAATATCTCCGATAACAATCTCATGCGCAGGAATTTTGGTGTGCGCCCCATCGCGGATAACCACTACAAAAGGCGACTCAAGTTTTTTAAGCGCTGCCATTGCCCTTTCTGCGCGATACTCCTGAGTAAAGCCGATCGTGGCATTTAAAAAGACAATGACAATAATCACTGCGGTATCAGTTACATCGCCTGTAAGGGCAGAGATTATTGCTGCTGCTATCAGGATGACAACGAGGATGTCTGTGAATTGCTTTAAGAAAAGAAGGAGGGGTGATTTTTTCTTTGCCTCTTTTAATTGATTCTGGCCATATTTGGCAAGCCTCTCCCTTGCCTCTGTGGATGTGAGGCCTGCTTTACTTGTTCTGAGCCTTTCTAAGACAGCCTCTGAAGTTAATAGATGCCATTGGTCATACATATTTCACCCTCCTCCCTCGCCCCCTCCCATCAATGGAGGGGGAATTTTCTGATCCCCTCTCCCCTTGGTGGCACAGGCTTCCAGCCTGTGGAGACAGGCAAGATGCCTGTCCCACCAGAGAGAGGGTTAGGGTGAGGGGGTTGTAAGTATCCCCAATATCTCCTTATACCTTGCCCCTGCCTTTTCTATAATATCTTCTGGCAGTTTGGGCCCTGGCGGCTGTTGATTCCAGTTTAGCGTCAGAAGATAATCTCTTATAATCTGCTTGTCAAAACTGTCCTGTCCCTTTCCAATCTGATAGTCCTTTGCAGACCAGAAGCGCGATGAGTCAGGTGTCAGTATCTCATCTATCAAGATAAGCTCATTATTATATATGCCGAATTCAAATTTTGTATCTGCTATTATGATTCCCCTCTTTTCAGCAATGCTGCTCGCCTTTTTGTAAATCCTGATGCTTATATCTCTCAGCTTTTCAGCCATCTCTGAGCCAATGATATCCTTTGTCTCCTCAAAGGAGATATTTATATCATGCCCTTCATCTGCCTTTGTGCTTGGCGTGAAGATCGGCTCATCAAGCCTTGAGGACTCCACAAGCCCTGCCTTAAGTTTTATACCGCACACTGTCCCTTTTTCTTTATACTCCTTCCAGCCGCTTCCAGCAAGATAACCCCTCACAATACACTCCACAGGCATGGGGCTTGCCTTTTTTACAAGCATGCTCCTTCCTTCAAGCTCTTTTGCATATTTCTGGCAGACAGGCGGAAAGCCCTTTACATCTGTGGCAATAAGGTGATTTGGTATTATCTCCTCCATCACCTTAAACCAGTAAACAGAAATCTGTGTCAGAACCCTACCCTTATCAGGGATGCCGTTGGGAAGGACAACATCAAAGGCAGAGACCCTGTCGCTTGCAACAAGAAGAAGGTTCTCGCCGAGGTCATATATGTCACGCACCTTTCCCCTGCGAAGGAGCTTAATATCAGGAAACTCTGTTTTCAGCACAAGACCTTGCATCAGCGATCTCCTTTCTAAACTATCTTAACCTAACTTTCTTTTGCTGTCAATTCAAAGCATATACCTGCCCTTTTAAACCTTGCTTTTTTCATCAATCTGTATTATTTTTAGCCTCGGTTGTTCCTTCACCAGCACGAAGGATTAGGAGGTAATAATGTCAGAAATTAAGATTGATAAAATAATCAGATCATACCGAAGGACACTTGGCTTAGAAATAAGAAGCGACACCACCCTTGTAGTCCGCGCGCCGATGAATGCGTCAATGCATTTAATTGAAAAAGTAGTCCATAAAAAATCGGCATGGATAAAAAGAAAACAGGTTGAGATTAAAAAGAGGCTTGAGGCTATAGCTCCAAGGGGATACGTTAATGGGGAAGGTTTTTTATACTTGGGAAATACGCACAGGCTTTATATTGTTGACCATTCAGATGAACCTTTAACTTTTAACGGGGACTTTTATTTGTCAGGAAAATATATGGAACATGCAAGGAATATTTTTATTGACTGGTACAGGAAGCAGGCACATCAAAAAATATCAGAAAGGGTTAGCTGGTATTCATCTTTAGCCGGATTGAAATACAATAAAATTAACATTACAAGCGCACAAAAGCGATGGGGCTCCTGCAGCTACAAAGGAAATCTAAGTTTTAGCTGGCGATTGATTATGGCGCCCTTGAGGGTAATTGATTATGTGGTGGTTCATGAGCTTGCGCATCTTGAAGAAAAGAATCATTCTAAACAGTTTTGGAAAAAGGTAAAAACAATCTTTCCAGATTATATAAAATGTAAGGCATGGTTAAAAGAAAACCATCACTTTTTAATAACATAAGCCGATAGGACTCATAACCAACCACACCATTAAACACCATCATTACTCACTCCCACCCCAAATTCTGCAAGGGTTATTGCAGGAGGGAAAGATGTGAGGCATACATCTATGCTTTACCCTATAGCCTATTTATGGTATAACAGTAGCAAAAATTTGTGAGAATACTATGGACTATCAGGACACGATAAATTATTTATATGATCTACAGAAATACGGCATAAAATTTGGGCTTGGGAATACCATCAGGCTTATGTCCATGATGGATAATCCACATCTAAGGTTTAAGTCCATCCATATTGCAGGGACAAATGGCAAGGGCTCAACTGCTGCCATGATCGCCTCTGTATTGCAGGAGGCAGGCTATAAAGTCGGACTTTATACATCACCGCATCTTATAAATTTTACAGAGAGGATAAGGGCAAGTGGAAGGGAGATTTCAGAGGAAAAGGTAATAGAGCTGACTGATGAGTTACGAAGCAGGCTTGCTGCTGTAGAAGTCAGCGATTGCAAAGAAGAAAAATTCACACCTACTTTTTTTGAATTCACCACAACCATTGCCTTTACATACTTTGCAGAGGAAAAAATTGACATTGCTGTTATTGAGACAGGGATGGGTGGAAGGCTTGATTCAACAAATGTAATTAATCCCCTTGTCTCTGTAATTACACCCATAGACTATGACCATAAGGAATTCCTCGGTGATACCATCTCTGCCATTGCCAATGAAAAGGCAGGAATTATTAAAGAGAGAGGCGTGGTTGTATCCTCACCGCAACGTGGTGAGGCAGAAAAGGTAATATGGGATGTGTCCCTAAATAAAAATGCCCGGCTCCTTGTGGTTGGAAAGGATGCTTCTGTTATTGAAAAGAGCTGCGGCCTTGATGGATGCAGATTTGACTATAAGGGGATAAATGCCGAATTCAAGGATATTGGAATAGGTCTTGCCGGAAGGCACCAGATAATAAATGCAGCCACCGCGATTCTTACATTAGAGGTGCTTTCTAATCTCCACAAGGGGGGATTGTTTACAAAAATCAATGAAGCTGCAATACGAGATGGTCTTAAAAAGACAAGGTGGGAGGGAAGGCTGGAGATTGTATCAAGAAAGCCCTTAATCCTCCTTGACGGCGCCCATAATCCATCAGCGGCCAGAAGATTAAGAGAGTTTCTGCAGGAAATTTTAGGTAACAAGAAAATAATACTTGTCCTTGGCATACTAAGTGATAAGGATATAGATGGGATACTTTCTGAACTTGTTCCGATTTCAGAAAAGATAATCGTAACAAGGCCTGATTACTACCGTGCAGCAGGGCATTACGAATTAAAGGATCGGATTAAAAGGTTTGGGAAGGATGCCATAGTTATAAATAGTATATCTGAGGCTGTCATCTATGCAAAGGAATTTGCCCAATCTGATACTGCAATCTGCATCACAGGCTCCCTCTTCACTGTAGGAGAGGCGCGGGCATTATTCACTAAGACAGGGCCTGCCTCTTATATATCTGCAGATAGGCTGGCAGGGTTGAGGGGCTGATGATGCGCATCCTTATCCTACTATTTGCCCTCCTCCTCTTCCTCCCCGCATCTATTAAGGCAGAAGCGCCTGATCTCGGAAAACATGCCAAAACAAATGAACCAGTAACCATAAATGCCGACACCCTTGAATATGACAAAGAGGAGGACAGCTACAGGGCAACAGGAAATGTTCAGATTATGCAGGGGAAGGTTAAGATAACCGCAGATGAGGTTACTGTTGATAATAAGACTGGTGATGTTACTGCTAATGGAAATGTAGTGGTGATTGATGAGGAAAGCAGGCTTGCCTGTGAAAGCATTAAGCTGAATTTGAATACAAAGGCAGGTATAATCCACAACGGGAATATCTTTGTAAAAAAGGGGAACTATCATATTGAGGGAGATAATATTGAAAAAATATCTGATGATAGATATAAGATAGATAAGGGTTCGCTTACAACATGCGATGCAAAGATACCTGACTGGCAGTTCAGGGCAACGGACATTAACATATACCCCAACGACTATTTTACTGCATGGAATATATTTTTTTATATAAAGGATGTCCCCTCTATTTATCTGCCCTACCTTGCCCTTCCAATTAAAACAAAGCGGCAGACAGGTTTTCTGATTCCTCGGGTTGGATATAGCACAAATGAGGGTTTTAAATTTAAGGAGGCCTTTTTCTGGGCCATTGCAGATAACATGGATGCCACCATTTATGCAGATTACAGGAGCAAAAAGGGGCTTGGCACAGCGCTGGAATTCCGCTATGTCCTGAGCCCATATTCAAGGGGCTACTTATATACAAATTATGTGAATGAATGGCTTACAGGCCGGGAGAAGTGGGAGGGCAAGTATCTCATTGAACATGCATTTACAAAGAGCCTGACTGCAAAGGCAGACATAAAGTACCTTAGCGACAAGGACTATTACAAAGATTACAGTGAGACCACCTATGAGAGGATACAGAGGAGCATGGATTCCAATATCTATCTGACCCAGAGCTGGCCGAACAGCTCTCTTTATCTATGGACGCAATTCACAAAGGATCTGACAAAGGTGAATGATGAGACAGTGCAGAGGCTTCCAGAATTAGGCTATCGTATGCCTGAGCAGAGAATATATGATTTGCCATTATTTTACAGTTTAAATTCTACTGCAACTAATTTCTGGAGGGATGCAGGTATAACAGGCCAAAGGTTTGATATGAATCCAAAATTAAAAGCAGAGATTAATCTATTTCGCGCCTTTGTCTTCTCTCCGCGAGGGGAGCTAAGAGAAACGCTTTATTCAAGGAGCAGGGACACAGAGGAGTCCACGCATAGATTTATCTACGGCCCCGGTGCGAATCTATCAACAAAGATAAACAGGCTCTTTAATACAGAGGGCCTCGGCACAATAGACCGGATAAGGCACTCCATAGAGCCTGAGATAGATTATGAATACCTCTTTGTTGATGATCATAAAAATCTGCCGCAATTTGATGCAGTTGACGCTATCACAAAGAGGAATGTTGTTGCCTATGCCATCACAAACAGGTTTTCAGCAAGGTATGCAAAGGGCGCAGAGATAAAAAAACTTGAATTCCTGACATTAAAATTATCCCAGAGCTATGACATCTATGAGGAGCAGCGCTATTATGACCTTGATACACTGCCAAAGAGGCCATTTTCTGATATAAGGGCGGAGTTAAACATAAAGAGCGAGCAGATGATAAACCTCTTTGTTGATACAAAATACAGCCCTTACACAGGACATATCACAGAGGTAAACAGCGATTTAAGATTTCAGATTGGCCGCATATGGTATATTACTGGAGGCGAGAGATACACAAGGCTGCCGAGGATTGAGTTTTTAACAGGCGGCATGGGCTTCTCCTTCCCATTTGGGATTGACCTTTCAGGCATGGTCTGGTACGACCAGTACGCTGGGAGGCTCAGGGAGCAGACCTATACACTTAGATATGCAAGGCAGTGCTGGTCAGCAGGACTGTCTTACAACTGGAGGCCTGACAGGCAGGGTATACTCTTCACCATTGAATTAAGGGGCATTGGCGCTGTAAAACTGCATTAATCCCATCCAAAAAGGGCTTGACAAAAAAGGCATAGTATCCTACCATAACATATTATGAAATTGCAGGAAAAGACAATAACCTCAATAGCCGATGTATTGGAGCTATATAAAGAGGACTTAAAAAGGGTTGAGGCGCAGATAAAGGAAGACTTAAGCACTGATATTTCCTTAATAAGTGAGGTGAGCGCCCATCTTTTAAATGGAGGCGGCAAGCGCTTCAGGCCCCTTTTGATGATGCTCTGCTCAAGGCTTTGCGACTACAGCGGAAGGGATGATGCCCTTCTTGCGAGTGTGGTTGAGTTTATTCATGCTGCCACACTTCTTCATGATGATGTGGTGGATGAGGCAGTGTTGCGGAGGGGTCAGCCTGCAGCGCGGGAAATCTGGGGAAATCAGGCAAGCATACTTGTAGGCGATTATCTCTATTCAAAGGCCATTTACAAGGCAGTTGCCTTAAAGAATCAGGAGGTCAATGAAATACTCTCCACCACTACCAAAAAGATGTCCGAGGGAGAGATATTGCAGCTCTCCAAGACCGCTGATATTGATATAACAGAGGACGAATATCTGAAGATAATTGAATGCAAGACAGCAATCCTTATTTCCGCAACATGCAGGCTTGCCGGTGTGATAAGCGATGTATCTGAGAAAAAGAAGGATGCCCTTACAAAATTCGGCTGGAACATCGGCATGGCTTTTCAGTTGATAGATGATACACTGGACTATACTGCTAACAGGGATCGTCTCGGTAAGACGCTGGGTAAGGACCTCTCAGAAGGCAAGATTACCTTGCCGCTGCTTCAGCTTTTGAAAAATTGCAGTGAGCCAGAACGCCCGTTAATACATAGGATTATAAAGGAAGGGTCTCTCGGAATGGACGACCTTTCATTTATTCAGACGTTGTTAAGGAAATATAATTCCATTGATTATTCCATATCAAAGGCGAGGGGTTATATCAAGGCTGCTAAAGAAGCGCTTGCCTGTTTTGAGGACTCCACGGCAAAGCTGTCGCTTATAGCAGTTGCAAATTATGCTATAACACGGGATTTATAAAACCTTGCCTCCCTTATAAGAACATGAAAAAGGAACTGCATCCCTTTGTAAAATTAGCAAAGGATGCCATTAGTGAATATGTTAAAAACAGGAGGATATTAACCCCGCCTGAAAACCTGACTGCTGAGATGAAGGGCAGGGCAGGTGTATTTGTATCTTTAAAAAAGAGGGGGATGCTCAGGGGGTGTATCGGGACATTTTCACCAGCAACGAGTAATATTGCAGAAGAGATTATCCAGAATGCGATAAGCGCTGCAATAAATGACCCGAGGTTTTCACCTGTTGCCCCATCTGAGCTGGAAGAGATAGATTATTCAGTAGATGTGCTCTCAGCGCCTGAGAAGGTTTCAGGGCCTGAGGGGCTTGATCCTAAAATATATGGTGTAATTGTAAAGGGCGGGTCGCGGAGGGGTCTGCTTCTTCCTGATATTGAAGGTGTGGATACCGTTGAGGAGCAGGTTGAGATAGCAAAGAGGAAGGCAGGTATTTATCCTTACGAACCTGTGGAGC
Organism: Nitrospiria bacterium; assembly: GCA_919903585.1. Lineage (GTDB taxonomy): Bacteria > Nitrospirota > CAKKRA01 > 9FT-COMBO-42-15 > 9FT-COMBO-42-15 > JACPZJ01. The sequence continues at coordinate 24,222 of CAKKST010000260.1, forward strand.
TTTACAGGTTTGAGGTAAAGAGATACAAGTAACATTCTCACCTTAATCCTCTCACCAGAGGGGAGGGGGAAGGGTGATGGGAAAAAAGAGGAGGCGCGATGGCTTTGGAAGAGGATCTGCGGCATACAGAGGACAGCAGTTTTAAAAAAGGGATTATTTTTATTATTTTGGGTGTAGCCCTTTTTATCGGACTTGCTATCGGCGTTAGATATGTTGCTGCTGTTAAGGCTGAAAGAGATACCCTTCTCCAGCAGATTAATAGCCTGAAGGAGGAGAATCAGCTGCTTGATGACAGGCTAAGCAGCATGAAACTATTTGAGGGAGAATACAAGAAGGAGGTTAAAAATTTAAAGGCTGAAATTGAAGGCCTAAGAAAAGAGCTATCTTCTGCAAAGAAGGCAAAGGCACAGCCAAAAAAGACAACAACAAAAAAGTCAGCAGCCCCAAAAACTACAAAAAAGAGATAAGGAAAAGGAGGCAGGCCGGAATTTCTCTCCGAGTTTAAAATTAGGAATGGCAAAGATAGCGCCCTTTAGAGGTGTGTTATATAATAAGGAGAGGATAAGGAATGTTGGGTTAGTTGCAACCCCGCCTTACGATGTTATCACACCAGAGGACCAGAATAGGTTCTATAAAAAGCATAAAAATAATATAGTACGGCTGGAGCTTGGAAAACAGTTTTCAGAGGATAACGCATCCAATAACTGTTATACAAGGGCGGCTAAGTTTTTTGAGGAATGGCTTGATAAAGGCATCCTTTTAAAAGAGGATATTCCTTCCATATATTTATATGAACTTATCTATTCAGTAAACAACGAGGAAAAAATATTGTCGGGCTTTATCTGCCTCGTATCACTTGATGAAGGCCTCATGCCCCATGAAAATACACACAAAGGGCCAAGGGATGACCGCCTGAATCTGCTGCGTGCCTGCGGCGCCTCTTTCAGCCAGATATTTGGCCTCTATCCTGATACAGAAAACAATGTGATAAGCAAACTTGCCTCCTCTGTAAAAGGGACAGAACCGCGAATCTCCTTTATTTCAGAAACAGGCACTCAAAACAAATTGTGGCAGATAAAAGATACTGACATTATAAATCACATAAAAAAGCTGATGGATGATAAGCCGCTCTTCATCGCAGACGGCCATCACCGATATGAGACCGCACTAAATTATAGGAATGAAATGCTCACTAAATTTAAAAAGGCCTCAGGCAAAGAGGCATTTAATTATGTAATGGTCTTTCTGGCCAATATAGAAAACCCGGGGCTGATGATCCTGCCAACACACAGGCTCATCCATTATAAAGGCAGGATTAATTTTTCGGCAATTGAAAAAAGGTTTAAGATAGAAGAATTCAGGATAGACAATAATGAAACTGCGCCTATAAAAAGCCTTCTTTCGGATATGAGGAGGCGTGGCGTCAGGGAACATGCCTTTGGGATGTTGTATCCAAAAAACAGGGCATTCTATCTTTTGGCCTTGAAGGATAAAAGAATATTAAATGACATTATAGATAAAGATCATTCACCTGCATGGAGGCGGCTTGATGTAACAATACTGCATAAACTGATAATAGAGGATGTTCTAAAGATTAAAAATAACAACGAAGGCCATATTGCCTATGAACAGGATGACAACGTTGCTGCTGAAAAGGCGCTGCAAGGCGAATATGAAATCTGCCTCTTCCTGAATCCCACAAAGATCGCTGAGGTGGTTGAGATTGCAAAGGCAAAAGACAAAATGCCGCAGAAGTCAACCTATTTCTTCCCCAAGCCATTAACCGGCCTTGTAATAAACAAGATAGCAGATGAAATAATAGAATAAACTGAGTTGCAAAAGTGAACTTTGAAGGTGCGACCCCTTTCGTCTTCTGGGATTTGTCTACTACTTGGATAAGTTTTGAAGTGAGGAGCCTCTCCATGAATATCTAATCTGTTTTATCTATTACTTCCTCTACTTCATTTGAATGCACTTTCAAATGACTTAGTGATGCTGACAGCTCGCCTAATATATCTTCTCTTTGATCTTCTGTTAGCCTTTTAATCTTAAGCGCTTCAATAAGACTAACAACATGCAAACATTCTTCCTCTAACTCGTCTATGAGAGATTTTAATGTCTTATCTATGCCTATCTCCTTTGTTAATGCCAGAGCTTTCATTTATTTAACCTCCTCATTATTTTTTCTATACCTTTTCTGAAAGAGGCAATCTCTACTTCCCAATGTCTTATCATCCCTTCATCAGGAAAATTTTTTATTCTTTCTTTCCTTATTTTATCTTCATGTTGCATTATTTGCTTCTTCAAGCTCTCAATTTTCTTTTTAAGTCTTTTATTTCCCATTTAATAATCATCTAAATTTTGATCATATTTTACCATGACAAATTTTTCAAGACAACAAATTAATTTTATTTAAATTTTATGTCAGGTGCGAATATTAAAAACCACATCTCATACTGGCCATTCAGGCCGACGGCCTGAGTAGGTAATAAATGTGGGATGTCCCTATGTCCCGGCACGTAGAGGGACATTTCCCGTATTGCCTTCTCACTTCTACTTTCTGCTTTCTCATGGCGCAGGCTTTAAAAGCGCTGCCTCACCTTGAATAACAAGCATCCTATTGCCATCTCTACCTGTTGCTTGTGTACTAATTCTTTCAGCAAGAACAGCATTCCCACTTAGCTTTTTAACAATTTCCTCAAACACTTTCTCTGTCTTAGTAATTGTTTCATCAACATCTTTACTGTTCACAAAACTAAAAGCAGCATATTCTCCAACAACCACAAAGCTTCCAAAGCTTTTTTCTAAAACATAGCCGGGTGGAGGGGTTTGTAATGATGAAATAAATACTTCTGCGCTCCTTCCCAGCTTGCCCCCTATAATAATCTTATCTTCAGCAGCTATTGAATATGACATTAAAGCAACTGCTATTAAAGCCATTAAACCTATTCTTAAAGCTTTTTTTGAAAACATATTTTCCTCCTCTTTTATCGTATCGCTAAATGCCTTCACAGCGCCTGCTGATTAATGGTTGCATTTTGGAAAGGGGACTGGAAAAACGAATTTTGAAGATGCGACCCCTTTTCCAACGACCCCTTTTCCAACCCCTTGAGTTTTTTACTCACAAGGGGGTCTTTCTTCTTTTCCATGATAACATCTAT
>CAKKST010000261.1 GCA_919903585.1 Nitrospiria bacterium
CGGGCATCCATCTTTAAAATACTGGATTCCTGCCAAAGACACGCAGGAATGACAAAAGTCAAAAGTTACAACTCAATAGTCATCAGTCAGTTTTCTTGGCGCGCCTGGAGGGAATCGAACCCCCGGCCCACAGCTTAGAAGGCTGTTGCTCTATCCGACTGAGCTACAGGCGCCAGATAAAAATTGCAAAGCAATTTTTATACTAATAACTTTTAACTTATAACTGTTAACCGTTAGATGTTAATAGTTATAAGTAAATTTTGCCTTGCAAAATTTCTTGGGGTGAGTGAAGGGGATTGAACCCTCAACCACTGGAGCCACAGTCCAGAGCTCTGCCAATTGAGCTACACTCACCATAGATAAAAATTACTTCGTAATTTTTATACCTGTAACCTATAACTAATAACTTTTAACCTATAACAGTTAACTGTTAGGAGTTATCAGTTATTAGTGCCTGCCTCTGATAAAATTTGCAGTGCAAATTTTATACTAATAACCTCTAACCTATAACAGTTAACGGTTATAGGTTAAAAGTTATTAGTGAACCCACCTTCGGTGGATTCCTGGCGCGCCTGAGAGGATTTGAACCTCCAACCAACGGATCCGGAATCCGTTGCTCTATCCAATTGAGCTACAGGCGCCAGATAAAAATTGCTCCGCAATCTTTATACTTGTAACTTATAACCTATAACTATTAACCTTTTTGGTCGGGGCGAGAGGATTTGAACCTCCGACCCCCTGCTCCCAAGGCAGGTGCGCTAGCCAGGCTGCGCTACGCCCCGAGTAATTTGAACAATTAAGTATATTAAAAAAAAGACCTCTTGGCAACAAAAAAATTATCATGTGAGGCTCTTGCAAAACTACTTTGTCATCCCCGAATGCCTCTATCCCCGATACAAACATTCGGGGACGGATATGGTTTTTCAATCAATTAAGACCAGATTCCCGCTCAGAAGCGTTGCGGGAATGACAGAATTGGAATTTTTGCAAGAGGTCATGTTTTAATGGATTTGACAATCTTAACGAGAAGGTTTAAGATTTTGGGAGGCAGGAGACCATGTTTACATATATAAAGAATCGTCTGAATACAAACCAACTTTCAATGCCTTTCAGCCTCAGGATAGGCCAGAGGCTCAGGAACCTGTGGCCTAATCTCACCATCTACCAGAAGATGATTATGGGATATATGCTCATTGTCTTTATGGTGGTGGTTGTCAGTATCTATACCATTACAATACTCTTTAGGCTGAATGCTATATCCACCACGATATTGTCCCATGATATAGCATTTATAGATATGAACAAGCGGATGATCAATTCCATCTTATCGCAGGACAGGACACGGGAGAATTACCTCCTCCTCGGCGACAGGCTTTTTCTTGATTCCTTTCAGGAAAAAAAGAAGGAGATGATAAGGGATATTACCAGCCTTGAAGGACTGGCCGCTGCCCATAAAGAGAGGGAGGAGATAGAGTTTTTTAAGAAGGTATATTTTGAGTATACCAATATAAATATCAATACAGGCACGAGCAGGAAACAGATAGATGATATGGTTAAGACCCTTGAAGGCCTCACTGCCTATAGAGGGGACGTCATAAACAAGAAGATGGAGAATTCAAGGGAGATTGGCGGAAGCGCTGCAAGGCTTGCAGTTATTATAAGCATGATCGCCTTTATCTCTGCAATTGCCCTTGCCTTTTTTATTACAAGGAGCATCAGCGAACCAATAAAAAGATTACAGGCAGAGACCACTATTATTGCAAAGGGGAATTTCAGCAGGAGGATTGATATAAGTTCCCGTGATGAAATCGGAGAGCTTGCAGAGGCATTTAATATAATGTGTTATAAACTGAATGAACTTGAAAGGCTGAAATCAGAGTTTATTGCCAATGTCTCCCATGAATTCAGGACACCCCTTACATCGCTCAAAGAGGCAAATAACCTGATGCTTGACGGCATAGCAGGCAGGACAACTGAAAAACAGCAGAGGCTTCTTGGGATCATCAGGGAGGAGAGCGACAAACTGATTAAGATGATACATGACCTCCTTGACCTCTCAAAGCTGGAGGCAGGGATGGTCAGGTATAATTTTATGCCGTCAGATATCAGCATTGTGATTGAAAAGTGTGTGGATGAGATGAGGCTGCTTGCAGAGGGCAAGCATATAGATATGAACATGGATATCGGGGAGAGGCTGCCAATAGTTCTTATGGACAGCGAAAAGATAAAACAGGTAATAACAAATCTGCTCAGCAATGCAGTAAAGTTTACGCCTGACGGCGGGCGCATTATTGTAAAGGGATTTGAGGAGGACGCTAATATCAGGGTAGAGATAACAGACACAGGTATCGGAATATCAAAAGAGGATATTGGCCGGATATTTGATAAGTTCCAGCAGGCGGATACAATCATCAATAAAAAGATAAGGGGCACAGGACTTGGCCTGTCTATTGCAAGACATATTATGGAGGCGCATAAGGGCAGTATCTGGGTAGAGAGCGAGCTTGGCAAGGGCAGCAGTTTTATATTTCTTTTACCAATAAAATAGCATAGTTATGAAGAATGGATATTTAAAGGCCTTAATTATCATAGTCTCTTTTTCTGTCTTTGGGTGTAGCAATATCACTACACTTTTACAGGAGAGGGAATTGAAGGTGGACATGGAATATGCAGAAAAGCTCCTTCTGGATGGGAGATATGAGCCTGCGTTATCAGAGTTTGAGAGGATAGAAAAGAGGCACACAGGTTCGCCACTTTCAGATAAGATACTCTTTAATCTTGTCCTGTTATATACCCATCCGGGCAATACAAGGAGGGATTTAAATAAGGGTATTGGCGCCTTTGACCGGTTGCTAAAGATGCATCCCAAAAGCAATTATGTTGAATATGCAAGGCCCCTTATATCTTATACAAAGGAGGCTATAGAATTAAAACAGGAGCTGGAAAAATTAAAGGGGGAGAGTGAAAGGCTCAGATACGAGATTGAAAAGTTTAAGGATATCCAGATACAGCTTGAAAAGAGGGAAAAGGAGATGAAGAAATAATGGCGGGCATTGAAAGGGAAAGGATTTTATTAGTTGATGATGACAGGAATATCCTTGAGGTCTTAAAGATGCGCCTTGAGTCAAAGGGATATTTTGTCACCGCATCTGACAACGGCCCTGATGCAATAGATAAGGTAAAGAAAGACGGGTTTGATCTGGTGATCTCTGATCTGCGAATGACTGAGATGAATGGGATGGAATTGATGCAGGAGGTTATAAATATTGATCCTGAGATGCCAATCATAATACTTACAGCCCACGGGAGCATTGAGAATGCAGTGGAGGCAATGCAGAATGGGGCATATAGTTATATTACAAAGCCCTTTGATGATGAAAACCTGATCCTGCATATAAAGAATGCAGTGGAGAAGCACAGGCTTACAAGCCAGATAAAAGACCTGAAGGATCAGTTAAAGGAAAAGTACAGCTTTGAGAATATAATAGGCAAGAGTGATAAGATGCAAAAGGTCTTTGAACAGATCACAAGGATAGCAAAGACCAATTCAACCATTGCCATATACGGAGATAGCGGGACAGGAAAGGAGCTGGTTGCGAGGGCAATACATTTTAACAGTCTCCGTTCAGGCGGTCCATTTATTGCGATAAGCTGCGGCGCCTTGCCTGAGACCCTTCTTGAAAATGAACTGTTCGGTCATATAAGGGGCGCGTATACAGGCGCTACAGAGAATAAGGAGGGGCTTTTTGCAAAGGCAGATGGCGGGACGATATTTCTTGATGAGATAGGCGAGGCGCCATTATCCCTTCAGGTGAAACTTTTGCGCGTCCTTGAGGAAAGGGAATTTAATCCCATAGGCGGCGGCAAGTCAATGAAGGTGGATGTGCGGGTTATTGTGGCAACTAATAGAGACCTGCAGAAGGGCGTTGTAGAGGGCACCTTCAGGGAAGACCTCTTCTATAGAATTCATGTAATTCCAATTCATCTGCCATCATTAAGGGAGCGGAGAGAGGATATTCCCTTTCTTGCAGACCATTTTTTAAAGAAGCATTCTAAGGAGATGAACAAGAACATCAGGGAGTTTGCACCCCCTGCAATACAGAAGATGATGTCCTATAACTGGCCGGGTAATGTCCGCGAATTAGAAAACAGGATAGAACAGGCGGTTGTTATGGCAACAGGGGCAAGGATTACTGAGAACGATATCTTTCTTCCATCAGCAGTGGGCGGTGATAGATTTAAGTCCTACAGGGAGGCAAAAGAGGGCTTTGAAAAGGATTATGTTATTATGACCTTAAAGATAAATAAGGGTAATGTAACCAATGCCGCAAAATTAGCCGGCAAGCACCGCACAGATTTTTATAACCTCATCAGAAAATACAACATTAATTCAAAGGAATTCAAATAGTGTAATATATTCTGTACATTTCTGAAATTTGCTGTAGGTATTTTAAGACACATCCGCAAAAATTCGTTGCCTGAAAAATAGTGCCCCTTTTTAAAATCATCTTAAAATCCAATAGGTTACAAAAAAATATCACAGATTTTGTCCTTTGGCACAATAAATGCAATTTCCAAATATTAAGGAACAGAAAGGGGGTACCTGATGATCCAAATAACAATACCTTTATCGTGCATTACTATAATGAGCGAGGAGTACCAGTCAGAGAAAAAGAATAGTGTTAAGAAAAAAGAGAAAGATGGTATCAGGAGATTTACTATTGCCGATGCGCTAAAACTTAATTCGCTTAAGAGGGGTGACCATGAAGATGGCGATAATGAAAGAGAGCCCTTTAGATTTAAGATAGCAGGAAGTTAGTTTCATCTTACAAGTTTTATAGTTCCATCCTCCCTAAACCTACAGGAGCGGATACCGCTCCTGTTTTTTTGTGTAAACAAGGTATTTTCTTGACAAGGACAAATAAAGATTATATAGATAGGAAAAATTTTACTAAATAAGAGGAGGGTAACATGAGGAGAATACAGGCGGTAATATTTAGTTTGTTGCTGGTTCTAATGGCAGCTCATCCAGCATCTGCAATGTATAACAGATTTGCAACAGCCCAGAGCCTGAATCAGGGCGAGATGGAGTCAGGCATCTCTGCTGGATATGGGAGCGATGGGGATTATGATTACCGATATGCCTATCTTTATCCATATTTTAAATATGGGGTTGGTTTATTGCTTGAGATAGAAGGCAAGGTTGGTGTAATCACTGTTGATAAGGAGTTAGGATGGCGGGGCAAGAATGCAGGTGATGATATTGGTTTTCTTGCTGGCGTAGAGTTAAAGTATCAGATAATTAAAGAGACAAAGAGCATACCAATTGATATTGCCATAACGGGCGGCTACACTGCCCATCTTATTGACAGCCAGTCCCTCCATGAGCTTGATTTTGCAGCGCTGGTAAGCAAGACCTTCAATGTAAATAAGTTTAAGATTACCCCTTATGGCGGTCCTGAGATAACCTATACAAATGGTTCCTATGTTTATGAGGGAAAGGCAGATATATTCGGTATAGTTGGTGCACAATTCATGTTTACAGAAAGCCTCTCTGTAGCAGGGGAGTTTAAGCTCGGTACAGACTGGGCAGGCGGGGTTAATCTAAAGATCAGATTTTAATAATGTAGGGGCAAACCCTTGCGGTTGTCCTTTAATATTGAGGGCGGCTGCAAGAGCTGCCCCTACATATAAGGCGCCTTAATTCCCTCAACCTTTATCACCTGCCATTTGAGCCTCTCTTTAATAAAATACATCCTTACCTTGGCAGGGCCATCATTGGTTCCAACTAAATAGCCGGGTTGATTCTGTATTGTTACAATTATCCTCAGATCAAAGGAGGCTACAGCCTTCTCTTTATTACTGTCTACCTCTATTTCAATATTATCCAGAAGGACCTTGAAGCCGTCAAAGGTCTTAAAGGCCTCTGTTAATATCCTCTGAACAACCAAGTATCTTAGACCGTAATCATCTAAATATTGCAAAGAGACATGAGACATGCACTTTGGAACATCCTCTGCCTCTACCGCAGCCTTTCCTTCATAAATTACCTTTAGTATCTTTTTATTTTCTGATGCAAAGATAAATTTAACAATAAGGACAGCAGATACAGCTATTAATACAAAGACTATCCCGTAAAAGAGGCTTCTGTTTATTCTCATATCTCTTTTAATTTATAAAAGATTTAACCCTTATCTATGATTTTTAATATATTTTGCAATACTATTTACTACATCTGCCCCAGCATCCATTACACCTGACTGGGAGCGTTCATCATGGATAATCCTTAAAACCTCCTCACCTGTCTTGGTGTCCACGATCTTAAACTCTAATTCAGCCTTGGGGTTCCCTGCACCAAACCCGACCCAAAAATTTTTTGCGGCATCCCTTTCTGCTATCTTTAGAATATTTCCCATTATCACTGCATCGGCTGGCAGGCTCTTGATTTTTTCAAAGTCCTTTGGGCCGATATTCTGGTCTGATTTTTCAACCTGAAATATACCGGATAAGGTATTTACAAACATCTCGGGCATCTCCCTTTTTAACGATGCAGACTGTGCCATTGAGGAAGAAGACGAAAATGGTAATATAATCACCTTCTTATATTGTCCGAGCCTAACCCCATCCTTCAACTGCACCCAGTCAACATCACCATTTTCAAGGATCCCGCTGTAGTCAGAAAAGAAACCTGTGTCTACAAAATCACTGTCTTTAATATATAGGTCCTTCTTTGCATAAACAGTGCTGGCAATAAATAGTGTGAAGAAAAGCATTACTACTGAAGAGAGCGTAAATATCCTTTTCATAAAGTCCTCCTTATTAAATAGTTTTGTAATTTTTTAATTCTACCGCTGTGCTTCTTATCTGTCAATGGCAAAGGGCTGTTTTCCGCTTTGGCTTGACAAATAATATGCTATTGGCTTATAGTTAGGGTAATGAAGATAAAGTACTTCGGGCATTCTGCATTTAAGATTACACAAGAGAAGCACGGAGTGAGGGTGATAACAGACCCGTATGAGCCGAATTCGTATGACGGCGCCATCCGTTATTCAGAGATAGAGGATGAGGCAGAGGTCGTCACCATATCCCATAATCATCCTGACCATAATAACTTTATCGGCATAACCAGCAAACCCGAGGTAATGAAGGTAATAGGAAGGGTTGAAAAAGGCGGGATAACCTTAAATGGTATAGAGGCCTTTCACGATACAGCAAAGGGGGCAAGCCGCGGAAGGAATATTATTTTTACAATAACAGCAGATGACATAACCGTCTGCCACCTCGGCGACCTTGGTCATCCCTTAACAGAGGAACAGATAAAGAAGATAGGCAGGGTTGATATCCTTCTGATGCCTGTGGGCGGCTATTTTACAATAGAAAAGGATGCAATTGATTCAGTAATTAATTCATTAAAGCCAAAGATAATAATTCCCATGCACTACAAGACCGATAAATGTGGTTTATCCATTGCCGGGGTTGATGCATTCTTAAAAGGACGGAAGGGGGTAAGGCATTTTAAGGAATCAGAGATTGCTATTAAGAAGGATTTATTGCCAAAGGAAACAGAGATATTTGTAATCCCGCCTTCTAACTGAATAGAGGGTGGATCAAGTGGGGGAGAAGGGGATATGGAAGACCATAAACTAAAGATCTTCTGCGCTGTTGCAGAGACAGGGAGCTTTTCCAAGGCATCAAAGATAGTAAACCTCACGCAGCCTGCTGTAAGCCTCCAGATACAGGCGCTGGAAGAGCTTTATGAGACTGCCATCTTTGACCGCAGCGGCAAAAATATAACCCTTACACCAGCAGGTAAACTCCTTTATAAATATGCAAGGACATATTGAGTCTTTACTCTTCTGCGGAGAGGGAGATAAATGCCACCATAGGCCTTTCAAAGGGAAGCCTGTCAGTAGGTGCAAGCTCTACCATCGGGAATTATCTCCTGCCTACAGTTATTATTGCCTTCAGGAAAAAATATCCAAAGATTGATGTGAACCTCGTTGTAAGCAATACAAAGGGGATTGTGGAATTCCTGAATGCAGGAAGGATTGATATTGGGCTTGTGGAGGGAGAGGTATCAAAACAGTCATTGGAGATAGAAAGGCTTTTAGATGATGAGCTGGTATTAATAATGCCGCCTGACCACCCATGGGTAAAGAGGAAGAACATATCTGTGTCTGAATTATTAACCCAGCCTGTTATAATGCGTGAGGAGGGCTCAGGCACAAGGCAGATGATTGAAAAGCATCTTATAAATAATAAAATATCCCTGAGCAACCTCAAGATATCCCTTGTCCTCGGAAGCACAGAGGCAATAAAGACAGCAGTGGAGCAGGGGATGGGAGTCTCTATCCTCTCAAGGTGGGCAGTAAAAAAGGAGGTGCAGTTTGGGACTATAAAGGTAAACAGTTTTAAGGATATTCAGCTTATGAGGAATCTCAGCATAATCTTTCCTAAAAGGGGTTCACTCTCAAATACTGCAACAGAGTTTCTGGAATTTTTGAAGATTTTCCCTTTTCAGAATATTAATATTTAGCAACAATTAAACCTTCTGTTTTTTTGATGTGTCTAATGTAATGTGTGGACAGGTGAGGTAAAAAATGTTTAAAAAATATCTTTTTCTTTCCCTCCTTTTTTTGATTATCCCTTTCTCTTTAAGCCTTGCAGAAGAAGAGCCAGAAGGCTATGTGGCGCGCATAAGCCTGATCAACGGTGATGTATCACTCAAAAGGGGCGATGACAAAGACTGGATTGCAGCATCCATCAATATGCCGCTGCAGACAGGGGATTATATCTACTCGCCAAAGGTGGCAAAGGCAGAGGTGCAGTTTGATAATGGGGCTCATATCAGGCTCTCAGAGAATACAGACCTTGGCATTCTCAATCTTTCAGGGGATATTATTCAATTAAAGATCGGCGCAGGGAGGGCGACCTTAGGGATAAGGGAGCTGTCTAAATCAGGCGCATTTGAGGTTGATACGGCTAATGTGGCAATCACGCCGCTTGCATCCGGCAGATACCGTATTGATGTGGACGAAGATGGAAATACTGTCCTTACGATTCAGAAGGGTAAGGCAGAGGTTACAACAGATGGCGGCTCTATCACCATCTCAGATGGCCAGAGGATAAGTATTGAAGGGATTGATTCACAGGAGTATGAGATTGCGCAGGCAGATAAAAGGGATGCATGGGATGAGTGGAATGATGAACGCGATGGCAGATTAGCTACTGTTAAAAGCAAGGAGTATGTGCCTGTGTATATCAGCGGTGTTGAAGACCTTGATGCCCATGGAAGATGGGCCGTTGTTCCGGAATATGGTTATGTCTGGACACCAACAGTGGTTGAGGTTGGATGGGCGCCCTATCGCGCAGGCAGATGGGTATGGCGCGATCCTTGGGGATGGGTCTGGGTCTCTTATGAACCTTGGGGATGGGCGCCTTATCACTATGGCCGCTGGGTATTCGTAACATCCATTGGATGGTGCTGGATGCCGGAGGAAAGAAGGGCGGCTGTATGGCGATGGCGGCCGGGTCTTGTAAGATTCGCAATGGGGCCGTCATGGGTTGCATGGGTGCCTTTAGGCCCGAGAGAGGTATATTACTGGAGGCACACGCCCTCTGTCAGTGTAGGTGTATCTGTAAATGTGAACATAACCAATTCAGTTACCATAGTCCACAGGGATACCTTTCTAAGAGGTGTAAAGGTTTCAGCGCCCCTTCCGCCTAATCCCTTTAAGACAGGAAAGATAATTGCCGGCCCGCCATTAATAGTTCCCACAAAGGCAAGTCTGGCTCCGCTTCCAACAAAGGTGGTACCGAGATACGCCGTCCCATCAGCTAAGGTTATACATAGGCCTGCTGTAGTAAAGACCACACCGCCGCCTGCGCCAAAGACATTCTATGAAAAGAAAAAAGAGATAAAGGCATCAGGCGGGCTTCCTGTAAAGGAATTGACCCATTCCCCAAAGACAGGAGAGGTTAAAAAGGAAGCAATTAAAGGCAAGCAGGCAATGCCTGCGAGGGAGATAAAGAGCGGCAAAGGAACCTTTAAACCTAAAGAGACCAAACCGTCTCCTATAGAAAGGGAAAGAAGAAATGAATCCAAAAAAGAAATAGCGCCAAAAGACCCTGACAGGAAAAAGGTCATGCCAGAAAAGAGGCCAGAAGGGAAAAAAGAAACGAGGCCAGAAAAGAGACCAGAAAAGAGAAAAGAAGAGAAGCCGCCTGTTCTTAAGAAAGAAGGGGTGAAAAAACAGAAGGCAATAAAAGAAAATAAAGAGGATAAATCTATCAAAGGACAAAGAGAGGATAAAGAAATGGGTCCAAGAAAGGGAAGGAAAAAGGACAATTAATTAGACTATACGATTTTCAAATACCCTGTATATAATAAGCGAATAGTTTTCCTGCCGCAACCATACCCCAATTTAACAGCTTTCCATAAATAATCTATCTAAAAGACTTTAAATTACAGATAGTTATCGTTACATGCCTTTATTAGTGCAGTATCTGGCACGGCCTTTGCACTATTAAATAGCAGGAGGCAGTGTCAATGGGAATCTTTAGCAGCCCCATCCTAAATGCAATAGAAGGCGGTATTAAGAACAGGTTGAGGAATATTGAGGGTAAAATAGAAAAGATGGCTATTAAGGCTATTGAAAAGAAAGGCGAGGAAAACAGGCCTTTGAAGCGGGGTGTTGTTATAAATAACAGATACAGGATTGAGGAGTTTGTTATGAAGATGGAAGGATGCAATGCATATCTGGCCACAGATATAGAAGGCTATAAGAGGTGCTGGGGATGCGGCCATGATGGAAATAATAAGGATGATGTCTTTTGCAATCACTGCGGTGTTGAGCTTGGTGCAAGGGTATATCAGATTGTAGAGGCGGATAAAAATAATAATTTCTCTACTGAGACAGCTTTTATGAAGAATGGGATCAGCCATCAAAACATGATTGGACTCTACGATAGATTTGCCCTTGATGAAAGGGAATATCTGGTCTCTGAATATGTAAAGGGGATGCCCCTTAAGGATAAAGGTTTTGATGAGAATCAAATAAGGGATTACACCCTTAGCCTTGCTGATATGGCGGAATATCTGCATTCGCAGAATGTCTCTGTATCAGGCCTGCAGGCTGATGACCTGATAGTTGGAGAGGGCAGGCTCAAGTTAGCCAATCTTGCAGGATTGAGAATGATGGAAAGCGGTATCTCGCACAGCAGGAGAAAAAAGGATATCAGGCATCTTGCAAAGATACTTATAGGTTTGATTAATGATAAGGGAGAAGACTGGGGGATAACATCAGTATTGCAGAAGGCAGCAGGGGGCGGTTTTTCATCAGCAGGAAGATTCAGGGAGAGGCTTGAGGATGCAAAAGACAACGTTACTTCAGGCGAGGCCATCATTGTTGAAGGTATGACAGATATAGGGATTGTCCGCAAGGTGAATGAGGATTCGCTGAGGATAACAGAGCTATCTATAAACAGTGATTCAAAGAAGGCGAATCTCTTTATAGTTGCCGATGGGATGGGTGGGCATCAGAGCGGCGATGTGGCGAGCTCAATGGCAGTTGAGGCATTGGTAGAGGAGATCAAAAAGGGCATGGAGGTGCAAAAGGAGATAAATGAAGGCGCGTTATCTGATTTTGTGAAGACGGCTGTGGCTAATACAAATAAAATAGTTTATGACTTTGCGAGGGGGAATAAAAGGGATATGGGTACGACAGTAGTTGGAGGGCTCCTTTTTGCAGATACACTTTATACAGCGAGTGTGGGAGACAGCAGGGCATACCTGATAAGAAACGGTGAGGCCGCTCAGATTACAAAGGACCATTCCCTTGTTGCAAGGCTTGTGGAGCTGAATATGCTGGATCCAAAGGATGCGAGGCATCATCCAAAGAGCAATATCCTTCTCCGCACAATTGGAACAGACCCAAAGGTAGAGGTGGATGCATACAAAACAAAGGTTAGAAAGGGTGATTATCTGCTGCTGTGCACAGACGGGCTCTGGAATCAGCTCGCTGATGATGAGATTGCCCATGTTATAAAAAAGAGTTCTCCGCAGGATGCCTGCAGAGAGATGATCAGGATTGCCAATGAGCGCGGCGGTCCTGACAATATCACAGCAATTGTGGTAAAGATCAATAACTAAATACCCCTCACCCTAACCCTCTCCCACAAGGGGAGAGGGGATTTTAGAAAGATTCCCTCCCTAGAAGGGGGATTTCTTCAATTCCCCCTCCCTTGACGGGAGGGGATGAAGGGGAGGGTGAATGCAACTTAAAAAGGAGGTAAAAAAATGGCTGAGAATTTAAACTTAAATTACACATTAAGCAAGGAGTGCCTGCCTGTATCCGGCGAGAGTCAGCTTCTCTATACATTGATAGAGATAGGCGCAGGCCAGATTGGCGCGGCAACTAAGGGGATGCCCTTTAATCTTGCCCTGCTTCTTGACAGGAGCGGTTCAATGGACGGCAGGAAGATTGAGAACCTCAGGGAGGCGGTAAAGAATGTGGTGGACAGCCTTAGCGAAAAGGACAGGATATCCATTGTCATCTTTGATGATGAAGTGGAGGTGCTGCTCTCAAATCAAGCGCCTACTGATAAGGCAGGGATAAAGAATAAGATAGATGACATTATCCCTCGCGGCGGCACACAGATATCTGACGGCCTGAAAAAGGCCATTGAAGAGATTAAGAAGGGCGCATCAAAAGACATGGTTAGCAGGATACTTCTATTAACTGACGGTGAGACATGGGATGATGAAAAGAAATGCGAGGAGTTGTCAGCAGAGGCAAAGAAGGCAGGCGTTTCAATAACAGCAGTAGGGCTTGGTGATGAGTGGAATGAGAATCTACTTATCTCTATCGGCGAGAAGAGCGGCGGTGATTCATACTGGATAGAAAAGCCTGAGGACATTATGGCACGCTTTACATCAGAGGTGGCAGGACTGAGGGATGTTGTGGCAACGAACCTGAATGTCATCTACAAGCTGAGCAAGGGTGTGGAGCCATTGAGGATATATCGTGTGAAGCCGATGATATCTGATCTTGGAAGGTCTGTTGTTGGAAGCGGCAATATCTCTGTCTCCCTCGGCGAGGTGGATGGCGCAGTGGGCCAGTCTTTGCTTGTTGAAACGATCCTCCCATCAAAGGATGCAGGAAGATTCAGGGTGGGGCAGATAGAGATAAGTTATGATGTGCCATCAAAAGGGATAAGGCAGGAGAAGATTAAGGCAGATGTGGTGCTGAACTTTTCCGCTGATCAGGCATTAACTGCAAAGGTGAATGCAAAGGTGATGAATGTTGTTGAGAGGGTGAATGCCTTTAAGCTGCAGACAAGGGCATTAACAGAGGCAAGGCTCGGCAATACTATAGCAGCAACAAAGAAGCTTCAGGTTGCAGCAACAAGGCTTCTTGAGCTTGGAGAGGTGGAGCTTGCAAAGACAGCAAAGATGGAGGCAGAAAACCTTGCTAAAGGCGGGAGCCTGACATCTGCGGGCACAAAGAAACTTCAGTATGAAACAAGGAGATTAACAAGGAAGTTATTGGATGAAATTGAGGCAGGGAAGTAGAAAAGGTTAATTGCAAACTACATACCCCTCACCCTATCCCTCTCCCCCAAGGGGAGAGGGGATCTGATGGTTTTCTCTCCCGCAAGGGGAGAGGGAATCTTATTATTTCCCCTCCCTTGATGGGAGGGGATTAAGGGGAGGGTGGGGGTTAAAAACAAAAGGAGGTATTAAAATGATTTGTCCAGAATGCAAACAGGAGAATATGACAGGCGCACTCTTTTGCGATGAGTGCGGCGCAAAACTCAAGGCAGAGGAAGAACCAATCGCAGCATCTGCTGTATCCGGCAATGTCAAGATTGTGCTTAAGCCGTCAGGAGAGGAGATATCTCTTCCTGACAAGACAGAGATAACAATGGGAAGGGAAGACCCTGTAAGCGGAATATTCCCGGATGTAGACTTTACGCCTTATGGCGGCGATGAGGGCGGTGTGTCAAGGCTTCATGCAAAGATAGTAAAGGAAGGCGATGTTTATAAGATTGAAGACCTTGGCTCAACAAACGCCACTGCTGTAAACAAGCAGCGCCTTTCTCCTCACACACCTGTTATGCTGAAGAGCGGGGATGAGGTAAGATTCGGCAAAGTCACCTTTGAGTTCAAGGCAGCGTAAATAAAAAGGGGCAGGGGTCAAGCGGCAAGGGTCAAGAAAATACATGTCCCTGACCCTTGACCCATGACCCTGTAATATTTGGAGGCAATCATGTCTGGAAGATGGAAGGTAATATTCTATTTCTGTGCCGGCGCATTGGGGGGGCTCGGGAGCTGGGCATTTGTCCTTTTCCTGTTAAATAAGGACTTCTTAAACCCCTTAACGTCGCATATCATCCTCGGCGCTGTTGTCGGCCTGCATATAGGCTCTTATATATGGTCTGTGGAGGCGATTGTGGCAAGGCAGAGGTATCAGGCCATAAGAGGCGCTGTATATGGCGGCATCTCAGGGATCATCGGCGGCGGTATAGGCGGGCTCTTTGGTGCGACAATTTTTACTGCCATTGGAGAATTTGTTGTAGATAGAATGGCTGCCCTCTCTGAGATTGGCGTATATCTTGGCCTTGCTTTGGGGTGGGGGCTGCTTGGCCTCTTTATTGGCATGAGCGGTGGTATAGCCGAGCGGTCATGGAAGAAGGTTATTTATGGGATTATCGGAGGCGCCATTGGCGGAATTGTAGGCGGCATCATCTTTAATCTCCTGCGGAGCAACATCAATTATTCTGCTACAGCAATAGGGCTTGCCCTATTAGGCGGCTCCATCGGCCTTGGCATAAGCCTTGTGGAAGAGGCCTTTGCAACAGTAAAGATAAAGATAATAAAAGGCAGAAATGAGGGAAGGGAATTTATTGTCGCCAAGAATCTTATATCCATTGGAAGGGATGACCGCTGCGATGTCTGCCTCTCAGGAAATGAAGGCGTTGCATTACAGCATGCAAAGATCATTATCAACAATAAGGCCTTTGAGATGCAGGAGACAGGCGGCGGCACAGGGGTTTATGTA
>CAKKST010000262.1 GCA_919903585.1 Nitrospiria bacterium
TGGAGATTCAGAACCCGACTGGAAGGTAAGGCCTTCGGTGGTTATGAAGATGTAGGAGTTCATAATTTATAAATACTAATCAAGTGGCTCAAAATATGATTCTTCGATTATTCCCGTACCAACCAGCCGCATACATTCTTTAGGCACGGCGCTCAATGCCTTTATCAAAACCTCTTTTAACAATTCCGCATCTTCTGAAAATTCTGATTTTCCATCCCATTCATCACTTAATCTTTCCGCGATAGCCTGTGCCCATTGGTTTATTGAAAATCTATTCATTTTCTTCTACCTCTATAAACGTGATTCTACTTCATGCAATAGAATTTTGCTAAGTTTAGCCCGAGTGGTTGAATCAGAAAAATGAGCCATTTTGTGATGATGAGCGCAAACAACTGCTAAATTCCAAATTGCATCTTCCCCACCTTCACACAACGATATAATATGGTGCACTTCAATGTAAGGTTCATTATTAGGTTTATTAAACGTGTTTAAGCATTGTGTGTATAAGCAATAAACGCCAAACTTTTCCTTTGCTTCTTTAACCCATCCCCTGTTTCTTGCATAAGTCTCAATCAAGTATTCCCGTTTTTCAGGAGCCTGCGTGCTAATCTCCTGAACTTTTTCATCTTCAACTTCATTTTTCAGTAATTCAATCCCTCTCAAAGTATAAGTCCCGCGACCATCAAGAAATTGAATCAAACCATCATTGCGCAGAAATTGAAGCTGCTGTCTAACCTTGGGAAGCAGATGAAGATTAGTAGGCTTAAACCGTTTAAACTCAACTTCATAAGCTGAAAAAAACTCTTGCAGCGTGAAGGTTCTTTTTCCTCGCTCATTGCAAAACTCAACAACTAAATGGTAAACATAGTCTTTCCAAGTCATTTAGGTTTTAACATCCCATGGCAAGCTTTGAGCCATTCCAGTATAAACTTATGATTTTCTATAACACCCTTTGATTTATCCCACTGGCCCTTGTTTACAGAAACCATCTTTCCGGCATGGCAGGTAATTCCTCCGTTAGAAAGAAAGTAGGGAGGATCTGCAAAAATCATATCAACACTGTTTTCCCTTGCCTGATTTAAAATCTCGATGCAATCACCTTTGAGAAGTCTCGCAGATGGCTCTGGATTATCATAGTAAACAGTGAAAGGCTTTTTGCCGTTATTTCCGTAAGAAGCTGTTTCTTCAGATATATAAAATTCAACGGGATGTTTCTGGAGACTATAACCGATTGACTTATTAAGCGGGCCGGTTGTTTTTATCTTTTTTCTATTGTTTGTCGGTTTTAGCACGATTGATTAACCTCAGAGTTATTGTGTAGCCTGCATAATCTACATCCTGCGTTTTTGGTTGGAAGCAAAAATACTTCGTTGTCAATGAAAAACCTTTGGTCTATTTCTCGTGAATCTTGCTTGCAAAGAATTACGAACTTCTTTTTCGTTTGTCTTTTTGAAGTGAGTGGTTGCTTGTTTTATCTGCTCCG
>CAKKST010000263.1 GCA_919903585.1 Nitrospiria bacterium
TTATGGGGATGACCTGCCTAATAGTTTTAAACAGAAGGTAACTGAGAAATTAAAGTTTAAAGGAGTTATTCTTGAAAGCGCTAAGTAAGGTATATTTTATTGGCGCAGGCCCTGGTGAGCCTGAGCTTATTACAGTTAAAGGCAAAAGGCTTCTTGAGGAAGCGGATATTATCATTTACACCGGCTCTCTTATAAATCCTGAGATTTTGAAATATGCAAAAAAGAATGCTGCTGTCTTTGACAGCGCCTCTATGAGTCTTGATGAGATTTTAAAGATAATGGTGGATGGTGTAAAAGACGGAAAGATAGTTGCAAGGCTGCATACTGGCGACACGAGCCTTTACAGCGCTATTGCTGAGCAGATGGCTGAGCTAAAAAAGGCAGGCATAGGTTTTGAGATTATTCCAGGCGTCTCTTCTGCCTCTGCTGCTGCAGCATCATTAAATATTGAGTATACACTTCCTGAGATAACACAAACCGTAATATACACGCGCATAGCAGGAAGGACAGATGTGCCTGCGGCAGAGAAACTGTCTTCCCTTGCAGCTCATAATTCGACAATGGTTATATTTCTCAGTGTGCAGAAGATAAAAGAGGTTGTTGATGAGCTGTTGAAAGGCTATTCCCCTGATACACCTGTAGCAGTTGTATATAAGGCATCGTGGAAGGAGGAGAGGATAATCCGAGGTGTATTGGAGGATATTGCAGATAAGGTTAGGGATGAGAAGATTAATAAGACCGCATTGATAATAATTGGAAAGGTATTGGATGAGGAGATTTTAAAGATAGGAAAAAGGTCTAAGTTATACGATAAGAGATTTGAGCATGGTTATAGAAAGTCAGGTGTGGATTGAATGAAGATTGCTATAATTGCCATAACAAAAAATGGCTGCCAATTAGGTGAGAGGCTATCAGCAAAGATTAAAGAAGATGCAGAGCTCTTCATCCCTGAGAGGTTTAAAGATGATATAAAGGGTGACACAAATATCTTTGATGGCAACCTAAGAAATCTTATTACAAGCATCTTTTCAAATTACAGGGGATTTATCTTTATTATGGCAGCAGGTATTGTAGTGAGGATGATTGCTGACCTAATTAAGGATAAGCGTGTTGACCCTGCAGTTGTTGTAATGGATGAAAAAGGGGACTATGCCATCAGCCTTTTATCAGGCCATCTCGGTGGTGCGAATGAGCTTGCCCAAAAGGTGGCTTTGGCAATAGGCGCTGAGCCGGTAGTTACCACTGCAACAGATGTAAATAATAAGCCTGCGATTGAGATGATTGCAAGGGATCTAAATCTTGTTATTGAGAACCAAAAGGCAATTAAGATAATAAATGCTGCAATAGTCAATGGCGGCAGGATAGGGGTTGTGGATAAGTATGGGCTGTTAAAGAGATACCTTAATGGGGATGATGAGGAGAATTTTCGCTATTACAGCTCTATTACTTATGCACTGAATATAGATGCCTCTTCTTATATCTTTTTAACAAATCGTGACAGCCCATTATTTAAAAATTATAAGAATATACTTTTTCTAAGACCTAAAAATCTAATTGTTGGCATTGGATGCAATCGCAATACAAAGGCCGCAGAGATTGAAAAGGTCTACTTTGATGTATTGAAGGAAAACAACCTTTCTCCATTGAGTGTAAGAAATATTGCAACAATAGATGTTAAAAAAAATGAGAAGGGGCTTAATAATTTTGTAAAAAAGCACAGGTTTGATGTCATCTATTATACAAAAGATGATTTGAATACGATTGAGCCGCCATCAGGCGAGTCTGAAAATACATTAAAAAATGTGGGGGCAAAGGGCGTATGCGAACCAGCAGCGATGCTAAGCTCAGGGGCAAGAAGCCTGATAGTAAAAAAACAAAAAATAGGAAATGTAACAATAGCAGTGGCAGAGGCGCCATTTATATCATAGGCATTGGCCCTGGCAGTTTAAAGCATTTAACACAGAGGGCTAAGGATGCAATCAGAAAATCTGATATAATTGTCGGCTATACCACTTACATTGAACTGGTAAAGGACTTAATAAAAGGCAAAGAGGTCTTTGAAACAGGCATGATGCACGAGGTAGAGAGGTGCCAGAAGGCCATTGATATAGCATTATCCGGCCAAAAGGTTGCTGTTGTTAGCAGCGGTGATTCTGGAATCTATGGGATGGCAGGGCTGGTGCTGGAACTCTTAAAGGGTCAGGGGTCAAAAGGAACAGGGTCAAGGGTCATGGGTCAAGAAAAAAATAAACTTGCCCCTTGCCCCTTGCCCCTTGCCCCTGTTGTTACTGTTATCCCCGGTGTTCCTGCCTTTTGTTCTGCTGCGAGCCTGCTCGGCGCGCCTATAATGCACGACTTTGCATCTATCTCTTTAAGCGACCTTCTTACGCCTTATGATATTATCTTAAAGAGGATTAAATCTGCTGCAGAGGCAGATTTTGTAATTATATTATACAATCCAAAGAGCAAAAAGAGGATAAAGCAGATTGAGGATGCAAGGGATATATTACTAAAACACAGGGAGGGCTCAACCCCTGTTGGCATTGTAAAAGGCGCTTCCAGAGAACATGAGGAAGTAAAAATAACTACACTCAGCGATCTTCCAGAGTATTATGAATTTATTGACATGCAGACAATCGTTATTATCGGCAACAGCAGCAGCTATATCATTGATAACTGGATTGTTACGCCGAGAGGATATAAGGTGTAACAATTTATACCCCTCACCCTTCCCCTCTCCCACAAGGGGAGAGGGGAAGCTTGTAGGGCAAGGTTGTAGGCACGAATTTATTCGTGCAAAAGGCACGGTTAAAACCGTGCCTACAAAAGGATTAAGGGGAGGGTGAAGATTTAGAGGTTTATTTATGGCTAAATCAATAATGTTTCAGGGTACAGGCTCATCTGTGGGCAAAAGCCTTCTTGTTACTGCACTCTGCCGTATATTAAAAGAGGATGGTTTTAAGGTTGCGCCGTTTAAATCACAGAACATGGCGCTTAATTCCTTTGTTACAAAGAGCGGCGGTGAGATAGGCAGGGCGCAGGCAACTCAGGCAGAGTCAGCAGGAATAGAGCCAACAGTTGATATGAACCCGATATTATTGAAACCCACCTCTGATAAAGGCTCACAGGTTATTATTCATGGCAGGGTCTATGATAATATGTCTGCATCAGAATATCACGCTTTTAAGAAAGAGGCGGTAGGATTTGTTCTTGAGAGTTACAAGAGATTGTCAGGGGAGTATGATGTGATTGTAATTGAAGGCGCTGGAAGTCCGGCTGAAATAAACTTGAGGGACAATGATATTGCCAATATGGGACTTGCAGAATTGATTGACTCTCCTGTCTTTCTTATCGGTGATATTGACAGAGGGGGTGTCTTTGCATCCCTTGTTGGCACAATGGAGCTTTTGTCTAATTCAGAGCAAGATAGAGTAAAAGGTTTCATAATAAATAAATTCAGGGGGGATAAAAATCTTCTAAAAACAGGGCTGGAGTTTCTTGAGGGCAGAACTAACAAGCCTGTTCTCGGTGTAGTGCCATATATCAAAGACATCCTTCTCCCAGAGGAGGATGGGGTGGTATTAGAGGGAAAGGGTCAATGGCCAGGGGTCAAGGGTAAACAAATAAATATAACAGTAGTTAAATTGCCGAGGATATCCAATTTCACAGACCTTGATGCCTTTAAGATTGAGCCTGATGTTGACCTTAAATATGTTTCAAGCCCTGCAGAATTAGAAGGTGCGGATGCGGTTATTATACCTGGCACAAAGAATACAATTGAAGACCTTCAATGGCTCTGGGATAGAGGTATTGCAGAGGCAGTAATAAATTACGCAAAAAGAGGCGGGATGGTTATTGGCATCTGCGGCGGATACCAGATGCTGGGATTAAAGATCAGCGATCCATATAAAATAGAGACAGATAAGGGAGAGGCAGAGGGGCTTGGATTACTTCCTGTTGAGACCGTGCTTGAAAAGGATAAGGTAACTGTGCAGGCAGAAGCCGTAAGCCTCATGGATGGGATGAGGGTTAGCGGCTATGAAATACACATGGGAAGGACAGGAGGGGCAGTCAATAAGATTAATCCTGCATTTAAGATAGTCAAGAGGGGTAAGGAAAGGGTGAATACAGAAGATGGCGCTGTCTCCATTGATGGCAGGGTATTTGGCACCTATATCCACGGCCTCTTTGACAGTGATGAATTCAGGCAGAGTTTTATAAATAGACTAAGGGTTAAAAAAGGATTCTCTCCGAGCTATTCAAAAAGCAGGCACAGCGAGGCAAAGGAGGAGGCCTTTGACAGACTTGCCACTATTGTAAGGGAGAGTCTTGATATAGAGAGGATATATGAGCTTGCAGGGATATATAATCGCGTATCTCCTTGATATCATCATCGGAGATCCGAAATGGTTTCCTCATCCGGTAAGGTATATTGGAAGGGGAATCAGTCTTTTAGAGAAGATTTCATTGGAGATTGCCTCAACACCTATCTGGAAAAGAGGCGTTGGTATAATTACTGTTGTTATTGTTGTCTCATCTGCCTATCTTATTGCCTTCTTTATGATAAAGGCATTTTACTCAATTAATAGCCTTCTTGGCGAGGTAACTTCAATCCTGATTGCTTATACAACACTCTCTGTTAATGACCTTGCAAAGGAGGCAAAGGATGTGTTTAGCGCCTTGAAAGATGATAATCTTATTGATGCAAGTAAGAGTGTTTCAAGGATTGTAGGCAGGGACACAGAGAATATGGATGAAAGGGAAATAATCAGGGCTGCTGTGGAGTCTGTGGCAGAGAATACATCTGACGGTATTACTGCACCATTGTTTTATCTTGCCATTGGCGGGCCTCCATTAGCATTGGCTTACAAGGCAGTAAATACTTTAGACTCAATGATTGGATATAAAAATGAAAGATATAAAGACTTTGGCTGGGCATCAGCAAGGCTTGATGATTTGGCAAATTACATCCCTGCAAGGATAACAGGGGTATTAATTGTTGTTGCATCATTTATCATAAATAACATTTGGGCAAGGCATCGCCTTGCCCCTACTTTTGCCCTTAAAATTATGTTTCGTGATGGTAAAAATCATTCAAGCCCTAACAGCGGCATCCCAGAGGCTGCAATTGCAGGCGCCCTCGGTGTCCAGCTTGGCGGACCGAGCTACTACTTTGGTGAATTAAAGATTAAACCAACTATTGGCGAGCCAAAGAGACAATTGATGGCAGAGGATATTAAAAGCAGTGTGAGGATTATGTATGTTGTATCACTGCTGGCGATATTATTAGCGCTACTTTTGAGGTATTGGATTGAATAGCAATAATAATCACGGAGGAAACATCTATGAGGCTGCCAAAAAATACGGCCTTAAGGAAAATGAGATAATTGATTTTTCTTCAAACATAAATCCCCTCGGCATATCAAAAAAGGCGCTAAAGGGGTTAAGAGATAATCTTAAACATATTGTAAGATATCCTGATTCAAACTCCACAAGGCTCAGAGAGGCAATCGGCGGATACCATTCCATAAACCCTGAAAATATATTAGTCGGCAATGGCGCAACAGCCTT
>CAKKST010000264.1 GCA_919903585.1 Nitrospiria bacterium
CACCTTCTTTTCCTTTTGGCCTGTTTTAATAGAAGGCATCGCCTTTGTCCTGCCCGAGGCATCTTCATCTTCGCTTCTGCTAAAGAATAAAAGATTTCTATCTAAGATAAGGCTGAGCATAATATATCCTCCATTAACTTTTCACTGCGCCCTTTACCCAGTCCTCAAAGAGGCCAAGCTGTATTACCTCTTCTTTGGTAAAAGGCACAGGATATTCTCCTGAAAAGCAGGCAATACAGAATCCACTGTCAGAATCAGGTATTACACCAAGCATACCTTCTATGCTTAAATATCCGAGAGAATCAGCAGTAATATATTTTTTTATCTCATCAATGGTATGATTGGATGCAATGAGCTCCTGCCTTGTCGGGGTATCTATGCCATAAAAGCAGGGAAAAAATATCGGCGGTGAGCTTATCCTCACATGAACCTCTTTTGCGCCTGCATTCCTGATCATCTTTACTATCTTTCTGCTTGTAATGCCCCTTACTATTGAATCATCTACTACCACTACCCTCTTGCCCTTTAACACATCCCTTACAGGGTTTAATTTTATCTTAACGCCAAAGTGCCTGATGGCCTGCTGCGGCTCAATAAATGTCCTGCCAACATAGTGGTTTCTAATTAAGCCGTTTTCATAAGGAATACCTGAATACTCGGAATAACCAAGCGCTGCAGGAACGCCTGAATCAGGCACAGGTATTACCACATCCGCCTTAACAGGATTCTCTTCTGCCAGCTTCCTGCCAAAGCCCTTTCTTATCGTATGGACATTCCTGCCAAAGATATGGCTGTCAGGCCTTGCAAAATATATATATTCAAACACACATGGTGAGAGTTTAGCCTCAGCAAAGGGATGATACGATTTAAGCCCCTGTTCGTTTATTACAACAATCTCCCCCGGCTCAATATCCCTGACATAATCTGCTTCAATTAAATCCAGTGCACAGGTCTCTGATGCCGCCACATAGGCGCCATCAAGCCGCCCAAGGCATAATGGCCTGAAACCCCAAGGGTCTCTCAGGGCAATCATTTCTTTTTCTGTTAAAATAAGGAGTGAATACGCGCCCTTTACCTTGGAAACCGCATCTATAATCCTTCCAAGCAGGTCCTTTTCCCGCGAGAGGGCTATAAGGTGAACTATAACCTCGCTGTCTATTGTTGACTGGAATATTGAGCCGTAGGCCTCAAGCTCATCCCTTATTAGTTTTGAATTTATCAGATTCCCATTATGGGCAAGGGCAAGTGAACCGAGTGCGTAATTGATCATTATGGGCTGTACATTCTTTATATGGCTGCCCCCTGTTGTGGAATACCTGTTATGCCCTATTGCAGCATGACCGGGCAGTCTTTTAATAACATCTGCCGAGAATATATCTGAGACAAGGCCCATCCCCTTTTCGCAATGGAGATGGAAGCTGTCTGATGATACAATGCCTGCGCCCTCCTGCCCCCTGTGCTGCAGGGCATATAGCCCAAGGTAGGTAAGGTTCGCAGCCTCTGGATGGCCGTAGATGCCAAAGATGCCGCACTCTTCATTAAATTTATCAGAAATTAGCTTCAAAGGCGCCTCTCCATGCCTTGTTAAGGTCTTCAACTGACAAATCTATTAATCTGTCATTGTTGTTATTAATTGTTAATCTCATGCCGCCAACCTTGCCAATAATGTTATATGGTATTGTATGATTATTCAGGGCATCCTTAACTATATCCAGTCTGTCCGCTGGGACTGTAATAATAATCCTTGATTGTGTCTCTCCAAACAGAAGGGCATCCTTTCTTATTATATCAGATAAGTCAATGGCTGCGCCAATGCCCTTATCCTTATTGGATATGCAGCACTCTGCTATTGTTGCTGATAATCCGCCCTCTGAACAGTCGTGGGCTGATTTTATGAGCCCTTTTTTATGAATGTCAAGAAGGGCCTTTTGAATCTGCAATTCAAAATTCAGATTAATTTCCGGGGGCTTGCCTCTTTCTATATTATGTATTACTTTCAGATACTCGCTTCCGCCGATCTCCTCTAAATTTTTACCTAAAAGGATTATTGCATCACCCTCATCCTTAAACCACTGGGTAATATGCTGCTCCACAGACTCTAATAAGCCTACCATGCCTATTATTGGTGTGGGATAGATAGATATTCCCTTGGTATCATTGTAAAAGCTTACATTGCCGCTTATTACAGGTGTATTTAACACCTTACAGGCCTCAGAAATTCCTTTAATTGATTCTACAAACTGCCACATAATTTCAGGCTTTTCAGGATTCCCGAAGTTAAGGCAGTCAGTAATTGCAAGCGGCCTTGCGCCAGCACAGACGATATTCCTTGCTGCCTCTGCCACAGCAATCATACCGCCTTTATACGGATCAAGATAACAGTACCGGCTGTTACAATCTGTTGTAATCGCCAGTCCCTTGTTTGTCCCTTTAACCCTTATAACCGCTGCATCAGAGCCGGGAATAACCACACTGTTAGTCCTCACCATATGATCATATTGCTCATAGACCCATGCCTTATTGGCTATTGTTGCGATAGAGAGTAGTTTCAAAAGAATAGTATTAAAGTCATTGTTAACTGGTATCTCATTTATATCTAAATAATTAATGTCATCCTGTATAGCAGGCCTTGCTATAGGCCTTTCATATACAGGGGCGCTATCTGAGATTGATTTAACAGGTATTTCAGCAACAATATTTTTTCCATACTTTATTCGGAATATCCCGTCATTTGTAACCATGCCTATTTTTACAGCATCAAGATCCCATTTTTTAAATATATTTAAGACCTCTTTCTCTTTTTCCTTTTCAACCACAAGCAGCATCCGCTCCTGCGATTCAGAGAGCATAATCTCATAGGGCATCATCCCCTTTTCCCTTGTTGGAACGAGA
This sequence comes from Nitrospiria bacterium, assembly GCA_919903585.1. Lineage (GTDB taxonomy): Bacteria > Nitrospirota > CAKKRA01 > 9FT-COMBO-42-15 > 9FT-COMBO-42-15 > JACPZJ01. The sequence continues at coordinate 2,893 of CAKKST010000264.1, forward strand.
GATGTATCAATCTCAACGCCTGTCCCTGCCCTTCCAGCCATTTCTGACGACGAGCTTGTCAGGCCAGCCCCTCCCATGTCCTGAATGCCAACAACCAAGCCCTTCTTCATCACATCAAGACATGCCTCAACGAGGAGCTTCTCTGTGAAGGGATCGCCGACCTGAACATTAGGCCTTTTTTCTTCAGACGATTCACCAAATTCCTCTGATGCCATTGTTACGCCATGTATACCGTCCCTGCCTGTCTTTGAGCCAGCATAGATTAAGGAGTTCCCTACACCGCTTGCATTACCCCTGAATATGCCATCCTTTTTAGCAATTCCGAGGCAGAACACATTTACAAGTGGATTCATATTGTAACATTCAGAAAAATATATCTCACCGCCAACAGTCGGCACACCAATGCAGTTGCCATAGCCTGCAATACCTGAGACCACGCCTTCAAAAATATATCTGTTCTTTTGAAGTTGAAGCGGTCCGAAGCGGAGGGAATTCATAAGCGCTATCGGCCTTGCGCCCATTGTAAAGATATCCCTTAATATCCCGCCGACACCAGTTGCAGCGCCCTGATACGGCTCTATAAAGGATGGGTGATTGTGGCTTTCCATCTTAAATATTGCAGCAAGGCCGTCGCCTATATCAATTGCGCCTGCATTCTCACCCGGCCCCTGAATAACTACCTCGCCCTTTGTTGGAAATTTCCTAAGATGCACTCTTGAGCTCTTATAGCTGCAGTGCTCGCTCCACATTACTGAGAATATCCCAAGCTCTGTAAAGGTGGGCGTCCTGCCGAGGATATTGATTATTTTCTGATACTCTTCATCAGTAAGACCGTGATCCTTTATCAGTTTTTTTGTTATCTTTGGTTCTTTTCTTTCTAAAGTCTTCACCTAAAAATGCCTCTTTCACCCTCCCCCTACTCCCTCCCATCAAGGGAGGGGGTTACTATAAGTCCCCTCTCCCCTTGCGGGAAAGGGCAACAATTTCTCCCCTCTCCCCTTTGGGGAAGGTCTAAATAATTCCCTCTCCCCTTGTGGGAGAGGGTTAGGGTGAGGGGTAATTTCATCTGCGGCTGTTTACTATTGACTCAAATATCAGCCTCCCGTCTTCATTCCCGAGGATAGCCTCTGCACATCGCTCAGGATGAGGCATCATGCCGAGCACATTCCCGTTTTCATTACAAATACCTGCTATATTTTCCATGGAGCCGTTTGGATTTGCTGAATCAGTTGTCTCACCCGATTCATTGGAATATCTAAATATAATCTGCTGATTTTCTTTAAGGTGTGACAGGGTCTTCGGGTCAGCAAAATAGTTCCCCTCAGCGTGAGCAATAGGTATTCTCAGTACTTTTTTGCCGCACTTATTCGTGAAGGGTGTATTTATACTTTCAACCCTTACATAGATATCCCTGCATATAAACTTCAGGGTTCTGTTTCTCAGCATGGCGCCCGGCAATAGCCCTGCCTCAAGGAGTATCTGAAAGCCGTTGCATATCCCTATTACAAGGCCGCCATCCTTTGCAAATTTTCTTACTGCCTTCATTACAGGCGAAAATTTGGCAATAGCCCCTGTTCTTAGGTAATCCCCATAGGAAAAACCGCCGGGTATTATAATTACATCAAAGGAGGAGAGCTTATTTTCTTTGTGCCAGATAAATTCGGCATCCTGATTCAAGACATGCCTCGCAGCATGATAGCAGTCATGGTCGCAGTTGGAACCTGGAAATACTATTATTCCAAATTTCATCCTATTTTTATTTCCCTCCCTCAAAATCCATTTAAAATATATAAATAATAAGGATGGCCTTACAGGTAGGAAGCCTTACCTATTCGTCTATCTTAAGAAACCCTCTTACCACCTTCAAAAGCTCATTTGTCTGTATAGGTTTAGCTATGTAGGCATTTGCGCCGAGCTTCATTGCCTTTTCTCTATCAGCATCCGCACCCTCTGTAGTTATTATTATAATTGGAACATCATTATATGTTGGGTTTCCCCTTAAAATACTAAGAAGCTTTAATCCGTCCATCAAAGGCATATTAATATCAAGGAGTATAAGGTTAAATTTATTGCCTGACAGCTTTTTAAGCGCATCAACCCCGTCATTCGCCTCTGTAATCTGGCAGTTGTGAATCCTCTTTAAGGCAAAGGTTATAAGCTGCCGCATGGTTGGGGAGTCGTCAACAACAAGGAAATTATAAGTTTCTGCCATAATCCTTCTCCAATTAAAATTTACTTTTTCTTGCCGCTTAACAGCTCAAGAAAGCCCTGTATGGTTGAGAGCTTCCTCTCAGACTGGGCATAGAGCCTTGAGCTGAATATTGCTGTTGCTGCATGTCCTGCGAGCATTGAGAAGAGCTCGTAATCCACCCTTGTAAAATTCTTTTTTTGCAGCAGCAGGGTGAAGACGACTATTACGCCTATAACATGCTCCTTTATCTTTAAAGGGATGCAGACCAGCGGCTCTGACAACTCATCCCTCTTTTTTTCCAAATCCTTTTCAAAAAAACTCTCACCTGTCTTTGCAACGGCGCCGACTAATCCCTCACCAACCTTGGCATTCGGGATATCCCTCTTATCAATACCCTCTGCTGCAGCAACAACAAGCTCATTCAGTTCCTCATCCAATACCATTAATGCAAACTTCTCAGCGCCAATAAGATTAATTATAATCTCAAGTATTATCTTTAATACCTCCTGCACATCAAGCGTGGAATGGAGCTGATAGCTTGCCACATAAAGGTTTGCAAGATTATTATTCTCCTCCTCCACCTCCACATATCTGGCGGCAAAATCCTTATTCTCAGCCTCCACCTCCCTGAACTTGTTAGTCAGATAGTTCTTTTCTTCCTCTAATTGAGAAATTGTATCCTTTAGGAGTTTCGTCTGGCTGTTATCCGAACCTTTCTTACCGGCCCTTATATCTTCTTCTAATTTTACTATCTTATATCTAAGCCGCTCATTCTCCTTTAATAATTCCTGCGTGAATTCCTCGCCCTTTTTAAATACCTGCAGGAAATCCTCTACCTTTTTTGACAGGTCAACCTCTTTTAAATCCCCTTCGTCTTTACTCATATTAACTCCTCAATTTTATTAATCTTTTCTGACGGTAAGGGCTGGGTAACCCAGCCCCTACTTTTAATTCAATAATAGCAAATAAAAGCCGTTCTATCAAGGGGTATTAGCAATAAATTTTATTTGCTGCACCTCTTTATAATCTCCTCTGGAATTTCAGGAAGCGGCAATACCTTGTCAATCGTCCCATCCTTTATCGCCTCACCGGGCATACCAAAGACCACAGCTGTCTCCTCTGATTCTGCAATGGTCTGGCCATTCCTGTTCCTTATCTCTCTCATGCCAATTTTTCCGTCGCTGCCCATGCCTGTAAGGATAACCCCCAGCACCTTCTTACCGAATATCTCTGCTGCTGAGGTCATCATAAGGTCTACAGACGGCGTATATAGGTCGCTCGGCAGGCGCTTTTTAAGGTTTATTTTAACCTCCTGATCACTGTCTCTCCTGAAGGTCATATGATAGCCGCCCGGCGAAATAAATACAGCCCCAGCCCTTACAATATCCCCGTTCTCTGCCTCCTTAACATCAACCTTTGCATTTTTATCCATCCGCTCTGAAAAATACTTTGTAAAGCCTGCCGGCATGTGCTGGGAAATGGCAACTGATGCCGGGAAATTAGCAGGCAACACTGAGATAATAGACTGTAACGCAGGCGGCCCCCCCGTGGATGAGCCTATTGCCACCAAATCTATATCGCCTCTTAATATACTTCTGGTTGTCTTTGCTGCTTTGGCTGATTCATACGGTACATCCTCAATCTCCCTTTTTTCAAGTATCCTTATCCGTGATGTTATCTTTTCAATCGGAAGATTTGAAATGATCTCTACCTTCTTTAAAAGGTCATTTTTAATGCCCTGTATCTCATTTGATATTTTTTTTGTCGGCTTTGCAAGGAAATCAACAGCGCCGAGGTCAAGGGCTGTAAAGACGCTCTTAGTATCAGACTGTGAGCTTATAACAAGGACAGGCGTCGGCCTGTTTGCCATAAGCCATCTTAAGAATGTAAACCCGTCCATGTTTGGCATCTCTAAATCAAGGGTAATAATATCAGGCTTATGCGTGGTAACGCTCCTTATGGCCTCTCTGCCGTCTGCAACCGAATCCACAACCTCAATATCAGGCGATGACTCAAGCATCGCTGCAATAGACTGCCTGTTAAATGCCGAATCGTCAACCACAATTACACGGATCTTTTTCTTCAAAACAATTCCTCCAAAAAAAACATTAACCAGATTTAACTGCCTTTTGATATACCATATCATTTTTAAAATGCCGCAGTGCAAAGGCCGTTGAGATATTTATCAGGGATTCAGAATGCCCCAGAAGGAGATAGCCAAAATCATTCAGCCTATTGTGAAACATCTCAATTACCTTTTTCTTTACGGGCAGGTCAAAATATATGATTACATTCCTGCAAAAGATTACATCCATTGTATTAATAAATATTGCCTTGTCTGAATCAAGGAGGTTAAAATACCCAAAATGCACCTTCTCCCTCACCTTGTCAGAAATCTTGTAGCCATTATCATCCTGATGAAAATATTTTGATATATATAACGGATCCGTGGCCCTGAAGGAGTGCTTTTGATAAATCCCCCTCCTTGCAGAATGAAGCACCCTCTGGCTAATATCGCTTGCAAATATCTCAACACCCCATCCATCAAGCATCCCTGATTCAAGCATCAGCATTGAGATTGTATATGCCTCTTCACCTGTTGAGCAGCCTGCGCTCCATATCCTTATCTCTTTCTTCCCTTCCTTCGCTTTTTTCTCCTTGATTTCCGGCAGTATCTCATCTAAAAAGGCCTTAAGCTGGGGCATCTCCCTGAAAAAATAGCTCTCATGATTGGCGACAACATCAATAAGGCCGGCTAATTCCGCCTCCTTTTCCCTGTCATACTTTAAAAAGAGATAGTAATCCTTAAAATCCTTAAACTGGCGCGTCTGGACGCTTCGGGTGAGCCTCATCCTGAGTATCTCCTTTGAGCTGTCATCAAACCATATCCCGCTGCTCTTATAAATCAGATCTTTAAGGAGTTTAAATATCTCATCTGTTAATGGTATCTGATCTTCATTGCTAAACATCTAAGCATTAGCACCCTTCATACCCATCTGCCCCTGTCTGCCGACAGGCAGGTTAAAATTTCCCCAACACCTCTTTTGCATATTCCCTGACAGCAGGGTCGTTTTCTGTCCGCACTAAATCCTTCAATGCCTCTTTCCCGCCTTCAACCCTTAGCTGGCCCAGTGTCTTAATAGCAGCAAGCCTTACATCAGCATCCTTATCATTTAACATACTGATTATCCTGCCTCCTATTTTTTTATCACCGAGCCTCTCCATCGCCTCTATGGCAGCAATCCTTGCAGCGCCAACCTTGTCATCAAGCATCTCAGTTATTGCCTGAACCGCATCCCTTCCGCCTATCTCCCCTATCCCTTTTATAACAGAGACCCTGATCCATATATCATTATCCTTTAATAAAGAGGTCAGGGGCTGGAGAAACTTTTTATTCTTCTTTTTAATCAGCGCAGATACCGCTGCTAAGCGGACCATCTTGTCTTCATCAGTAAGGGCAATCATCAATCCCCCTTCTGTAGCAGGGTCATTAATAGAACCGAGGGCGTCCACTGCACACTGCCTTACATACGGGCTCTCATCCTTTAACATGAATAATAGATTACTGATTGTCTCCTTTGCCTTCAGCCTGTCAAGTATCTTTACTACATTTCCCCTTATATTCTCATCCTCATTCGCAAGCATCTTTAAAAAATGAGGGATTAAGGTTTTATCATTTATCCTGCCCAGCGCCTCAATTGCAGCCTCCTGAACATTAGGGTATTCATCGCTTAAAAGGTCAATCAAGGACTTTGCGGCCGCTGAATCGCCGATCCTGCCGAGGGCAGTTGCGCTGGTCTGCCTTACATGCCCGTTTTCATCCCCAAGAAGTAATATAAGGGCGCTCACTGATTTCTTATCGCCAATCTCGCCTAAAATACGGGCAGCCCCCTCCCTTACAATCTCGTTTCCATCGGAAAGCTTTTCAATCGCAATATCCTCAGCATCCCTGCCAATATCAATTAGCGCACTTATAATTCTGCCGCTTTCCTCAGAATCAAGGGATTTGAACAGGGGTCTAACTGCATGCATGTCTCCTGACCAGCCAAGTAAGATAATTGCAGCAGCCCTCACCCTCGCATTAAAATCGTCCAGAGCATCTATAAGATATGTAATAATATCCTTATTCAGGGCAGCCCGGGTTTTGAATACGATCTTTTCCCTCAGTTGTTTTTCATTATTCCTTTCATAAATCCCAGCAACAGCACATAACGCTGATTTTCTTAACCGCATATCCTTAAAGGCTGCAATGAGTGCGTCCAGTGATTTTATGTCGCCAATTGTGCCGAGTGCGTCTATCACAGCCTTTTCAATACCGCTTTTATTTATAAGCGGTATCAGTACATCAACTATACTGGCATCCCCAATCCCCTCCAGCGCCTTTATAACCCCATAAGAGAGGAGCTTATCATTACGGTTAAGTATGTTAACTAAGGGTTTCAATGCGCTCGCATCTTTTAACTTGCCGAGCGCCTCAACAGATGCAAGGCATACATTCTCATCAGCATCGGATAAACCTTTTATGAGCGCCTTGACAGCCTTCTTATCGCCAATATCACCAAGGATGTCAGTAATAAATTTCCTCACATCCCTGTCAGTATCCTTCAGGGCCTCTGCCAAAAAAGGAACCGCTGACTCTCCAAGCTTCGTCAATACCTCTACAGAGGCATTGCGCAAACCTGCATTGTCCTCTGATCTCAATAATGAAATCAGACCCTTAAAGATTTTGTCATTATGTTCAAGATTCAAAACAGCAGAGACGGCAGTCTTTCTAACGCGCCAGTCCTCATCACCGAGTGCGGAAAGTAGAGGGTCAATGCATTGATCATTGTGAAACTCGCCGAGCCTCTCAACTGCCTGCCTTCTTACTTCAACATCACTTGAGGATAAATCCTTAATATATTTTTTTATTTCATTATTCATATCTATTTAATATAAACTCAAAAAATATGTTAACAAAACAATTTTAAAATCCCCCTTAATCCCCCTTTTACAAAGGGGGAAACTTTCCCCTCTATTAAGAGGGGATAAAGGGGTGTGTTCCCCTCTTACCCCTCTGTGTCCCCCCTTGCTAAGGGGGGAATTAAAGAGGGGTTAGAGCCTGCCCCTGCATGCCCGCCCTCGAATGGTTCTATCGGGGGTATTAAGCAGGGGGGAGATTTTATAGAACATTATTTAATTCTTTTGTACTAATTAAGACCCAAAGACCTTCTTTTATTTTTAATAAACTCCTCTAACATCTCGTCATAGTAATTGGCAGCAAATATAATATCCTGTGATACACGCTTTTCATAAAGCTTCCTGCCCTCCTCTATCTCTGCCTTTAGCATCTCATAAAAATTATTTTTTTTAATCCCCTCCTCAACCGCCTTCTGATTATAAAGTGAGATATCTGATATGATAATCCTTGCAAACCTCTTTGCCTTTTCATGCTCAAGGGATAAAGGCGCCTCTTTCTTCTCAACCTCTAAAACCCTCTCTTCTTCATAATCCCCCCTTACTAAGGGGGGAGACAGAGGGGTTAAAGGGGGGTGAGACGGGATTATAGGAGGCAATTCGTCATTCTTAAGGCCGTCCACATCATCTGCAGTCAGCCTGTTTTTTTCAGAATAATCATAACCCTCTTTCAGGGTGCGCAGAGATTTGGCCTCAGCAGCCTCATGATGTTCAGGATGGATCATCCCGGGAAACCTGTCTTCTAATAACCCGTTAATCTTTGTTATAAGGCTGTCTCTGATATGATGTTTTTCAATATAATCATCAGCGCCGAAAAGGGAGATTGGCTCCCTTTTGTATCTTGTCTTATCATAGATTGAGGCGACTAAAATGACTATTGTGTCTTTTAATTTCTCGCTGTTTCTAATTATCTCACTGATCTCAAAACCAAAGATATGCGGCAGACCAACATCTAATATCGCAACTGCCGGCCTCTCTGCCTCTATCAAAGAGAGGACCGTCCTTCCATCAGGCGCATTTATAATCTCAAAGCCATTTTCAGTTAATACATCATTTATGATCTTAACCGCCGCATCGCCATCCATAGCTACAAGGACCTTATTAAGATTTATCTTTTTTAATTCCCCCCTTACCTCCCCTTTCTCCCCTCCTTGGCAAGGAGGGGATGGGGGAGGTAAGGGGGGGAGAGGGGGGAATACAGGCGCCTGTTTTGGCGCCTCTGTCTTTTTAACCCCTCTTTTTATTGCAAACATTGCATAGCAGTGTGAGCATTTAACCTTTACCTCGCCTGTTGAAAGCTGCGCCTCGTCAACATCAATCCGCTCACCGCATTTTGGACATTTGATAACCATTATAAATTAATTTCCTCCATATCATAGCGATTCCTTCAGGCTTATCCTTTCAGATGCTGTGAGAATTGTGTCCAGATCTATCAAAAGAATGAGCCTGTCATCCAATTTTCCAACCCCTTTTATAAACTGTGAACTTATACCCTTTACAATCTCGGGGGGCGGGCTGATATTTTTTTTGTCTAAAGAGATGACATCTGTAACTGAATCAACAATCAGGCCTATTATCTTTCTGCTAAGCCTTGTTACTATCACCCGCTCCTTGGCAGATTCTGCGCCTGCAGCCTTCACGCCGAATCGCTTTCTGAGATCAACAATAGGGATAATGCCTCCCCTGAGATTAATAACACCCTCAATAAATCTCGGGGCCTTTGGTATAACAGTAATCTTTATTGGCTTTATGATCTCTTTAATCTGCATTATATCAAGGGCAAACTCCACATTGCCGATTGCAAAAACTGCAACCTTAATATGCTGCCCAGCAATTTCTTTGCTCACATCTGCCATAATATCTCCAAGATATTACACTTTAAATCTGCTTACCTCATTCTTAAGCGCCTCGGCATCACCAAGTAAAGTAACCACCGCCGAGCTCATTTCTGCTGATAAATCAGTGTTATGCCTTGTAATACTGCTGATCTTTCCAATCGCTGATACAATCAGGTCGCTCGTTGTCTTCTGCTCCTTTGCTGTTTTTGAGACCTCGTGCACCTTATTAAGCAGCATCTCCACAGCGCTATTTATCTGCTTTGTGCCTTTTGCCTGCTCAACAGTGGCCTGTTTAACCTGAACGGCTGTAAGCTTCATCCTTTCAACAGCGCCTACTATCTGGCCTGCCCCCTTCTTTTGTTCTTGAGTTGAACCTGATATCTCTCTCAGATTTTTGCTTATTCTATGCACCGCCTCATCCACCCTTTTTATTCCTACAGCCTGCTCCTTGGTCGTCTTTTCTATTTCTATTGACATATGAAATGATTTCTCTGAACTCTCAACAATCTTATTCAGGGCGCTGTATGCATCTTTTGAGAGCCTTCCTCCTTCTTCAACGGTCTCTGTTACCTTTTTCATGGATAGAATGGCGTTTTTTGTTCCATTCTGTATTAAATCTATTATCTGGGCGATCTCTTTGGTTGAAAGAACAGTCCTCTCTGCTAAGTCCTTTATCTCATCCGCAACAACAGCAAATCCCTTTCCATGCTCGCCTGCCTGTGCTGCAATAATAGCGGCATTTAATGCCAGCAGATTCGTC
>CAKKST010000265.1 GCA_919903585.1 Nitrospiria bacterium
TCAGATTCGCCTTCGCCTGAGATAACATCACCTTTATATATCCAGACCTTGATGCCAATCCTGCCATAAGTTGTCTTTGCCTCTGCAAATCCATAATCAATATCTGCCCTGAGTGTATGAAGCGGCACCCTTCCTTCCCTGTACCACTCCCTCCTTGCAATCTCAGAACCTGCAAGTCTGCCTGCACAGGCAATCTTAATACCGAGGGCGCCGAATCTCATGGACGAAAGGACGCTCTTCTTCATTGCCCTTCTGTATGCAACCCTCTTTTCAATCTGCATGGCAATATTCTCTGCCACAAGCTGGGCATCAAGCTCGGATTTTTTTACTTCCTTGATATTTATGTATATCTGTTTTTTTGTTAAATCCTCAAGCTCCTTCTTTAACTTATCTACCTCAGCGCCCTTTCTTCCGATTATTATCCCCGGTCTTGCTGTATATATATTAATCCTTGCCCTGTCTGCTGACCTTTCTATCTCAATCTTTGAGACGCCTGCATGATATAACTTCTCCTTAACGATCTTCCTGACCTTAATATCCTCATGCAAAAGGTTTGTGAAATCCTTTTTTGCAAACCATTTTGAATTCCAGTCCTTTATATAACCCAGCCTAAAACCAACAGGATGAACCTTCTGTCCCAATTTCTCCTCCCTATTTCTTTTCTTCTTCTGAAAGAATTAAGGTAATATGGCTTGACCTCTTTTTGATCGTATTACCCCTTCCCATCGCCCTTGCCCTGAATCTCTTTAATGTCGGCCCCTGATCAACATAGGCGCCTGCAACCTTTAACTCGTCCATATTCATGTTCTTCTGCTCTGCATTCGCCACTGCTGAACGAAGAAGCTTTTTAACAACCCTCGCTGCAGAGCGCGGCATATGCACCAGAATGGCCATTGCCTCTTCAACCCGCCTGCCGCGGATCAGGTCTATCACCAGCCTTGCCTTCCTCGGTGTTATACGTACATATCTTAAAATTGCCCTTGTTTCCATCTTCCTACCTTTTTAATGCGGTTGCCTTTTCTGTATGTGCTGCCCCATGCCCCTTAAATGTCCTTGTGGGAGAAAATTCCCCAAGCTTATGGCCGATCATATTCTCAGTAACATAAACAGGTATAAATTTCCTGCCGTTATGCACTGCAAAGGTGTGCCCTATCATCTCCGGTATAACTGTAGACCTCCTTGACCATGTCTTGACAACCTTTTTATCACCGCTCTGGTTCATTGTCTCAATCTTTTTTGAAAGCTTCGGGTCTATATACGGACCTTTTTTAACTGACCTTGGCACCTTTTAATCCTCCACCTATTTTTTTCTCTTTACTATAAATTTATCTGTTGACTTATTCTTTCTTGTCTTATATCCCTTTGTAGGCATACCCCATGGTGAGCATGGATGTCTTCCGCCTGAGGACTTTCCCTCACCGCCGCCGTGCGGATGGTCTACAGGATTCTTTGCAACACCCCTTACATGAGGCCTTATACCGAGCCACCGCGACCTTCCTGCCTTGCCGATGGATATATTCTCATGCTCTAAATTCCCAACCTGACCAACTGTGGCATAGCACTCTGCATGAACAAGCCTTACCTCTCCGGAACCCAGCCTTATGTGTGTATAACCGGCGTCTTTTGCCATAAGCTGCGCCGCACTGCCTGCGCTCCTTGCAAGCTGGCCGCCCCTTCCCCTTTTTAACTCAATATTATGTATGATTGAGCCAACAGGTATATTTTTTAATGGCAGGGCATTTCCGGGCTTTATATCCACAGACTCGCCTGCAATAACTGTATCATTAACCTTAAGGCCGTCAGGCATAAGTATATATCTCTTCTCACCGTCTGAATAGTTCAGCAATGCAATCCTCGCTGACCTGTTTGGATCGTATTCAATGGCAGCAACCCTTGCAGGGATATTCAGTTTATCCCTCCTGAAATCAATTATCCTGTACAGGCGCTTGTGGCCGCCGCCATGATAGCGGAGGGTCATCTTGCCTATATTATTCCTGCCGCCGCTTGATGGCAGGGAAATAATGAGCGACTTCTCAGGTTTTGTCTTTGTTATCTCCTCAAAGGTCGCTGTCGTCTTTGCCCTTATTGCCGGTGATGTTGGTTTATAACTTTTTATTCCCATAACCTAAATGTTCCCTACATGCCTTCTGCCAGATCCAGTTTCTCGCCCTTCTTTAAGGTAACGACTGCCTTTTTCCAGTCTGGTCTTTTTCCTGTAAACTTGCCGAGCCTCTTTTTCTTCCCTAATATCCTCAGGGTATTAACATCTGTCACCTTTACCTTGAATATATTCTCCACCGCCTTCTTTATCTCGCTCTTATTTGCATCGTACTTAACCTGAAGGACGACCTTATTTTCCTTCTCTTTTAGATTTATTCCCTTTTCAGTAAAGAGGGGCTTGAGGAGGATGCTATGCATATCACTCATGATGCCAATACCTCCTGCATTGCCTTTACCCCATTCTCTGTCATCAGGAGTTTCTTGTGCTTTAAGAGGTCATACGTGTTAAGATCCTTTAAAGGAAGCACCTTCACCTGAGGTATATTCCTTGATGCCAGCTCAATGTTTTTATCCCTCTTATCTAAAAGAATCAGGATACTCTCTGAAAGTCCAAGCTTCTCTAAAAGGGCAGCCATAAGCCTTGTCTTAGGCTCTTTGAGCTCAAGATCCTTTACCACTATCAGTTCGCCATCCTTTGCCTTTGCAGAGAGTGCAGAAAGCAGGGCGCCCCTTACCTTCTTTTTTGGTTCTTTATAAGAATAGTCCCTCGGTATCGGGCCGAATGTTGTCCCGCCGCCAACCCATAGCGGAGACCTGATTGAGCCTGCCCTTGCACGGCCAGTCTTCTTCTGCTTCCATGGCTTTTTCCCGCCGCCTCTGACAAGCGCCTTGTTCTTTGTAGCCGCAGTCCCCTGCCTCTTATTGGCAAGCTGCATTACCACTATCTCATGGACAAGACCCTGTTTAACTGGAAGGCCAAAGACCTTTTCATTCAACTGAACAGTCCCAACCTTTTCATTATTTACATTTATAACATTTAGCTCTGGCATATATAGTCGCTTTGCTCCATAACACTGTTAGAACCGTGCCTGCAAATTAAAGGTTTCATCTTAAAATTTGCAATTCACATATAGTATATCTTTACCCCTTCTTAGACTTATTCAATACCACAAGTCTCCCTTTACACCCCGGCACAGCGCCTTTTATAAGGATCAGATTATCTTCCTTCCTCACATCTATTATCTCTAATCCCTGAACTGTCTTTCTCTCATTTCCCATATGACCCGGAAGCTTCTTGTTCTTCCAGACCCTTGATGGATATGAGCTGCTGCCAATAGAACCCGGGGCGCGGTGAAACATTGAGCCATGTGATGCAGGCCCGCCGGCGAAACCATGTCTCTTCATTACGCCCTGAAAACCCTTGCCTATGGTAATGCCTGTTACATCCACTATATCACCCTTCTTAAATATGTCAGCAAACACCTTCTGGCCGACCTCAGCGCCCGCCGTATCTGTCCTGAATTCCTTTAAATACCTTGCCGGCGGCAGATTCGCCTTTTTAAAATGGCCAGCAGATGGCTTATTCACCCTCCGCGCCTTTTTAATCTCTTTAAATGAGAGTTGAACCGCATTGTAGCCGTCCTTCTCCTTGGTCTTTACCTGCACCACTGCACAGGGACCGGCCTCTATAACAGTTACAGGCACAGCTCTTCCGTCAGAGGTAAATACCTGTGTCATACCGAGTTTTTCACCAATTATTCCGTTAACCATTTTATCATCCTTAACTTATAACTTTATCTCAACATCCACGCCCGCTGCAAGATCAAGCTTCATTAACGCATCTACTGTCTGCGGTGTCGGATCAATTATATCAATAAGCCTCTTATGAGTCCTCATCTCAAACTGCTCACGCGACTTCTTATCCACATGAGGCGAGCGGAGGACTGTCACCTTATTTATCTTTGTTGGTAAAGGCACAGGACCCACAATCTTTGCAGAAGTCCTCTTTGCAGTTGCTACAATCTCTGTCACAGACTGATCCAGCAGCCTGTGGTCATATGCCTTTAATCTTATCCTTATTCTCTGGCTCACTTTTTTACTCCTTTTTTTACTCTATAACCTCTGCTACTACACCTGCCCCTACTGTCCTG
>CAKKST010000266.1 GCA_919903585.1 Nitrospiria bacterium
TTTTTGCCGCCATTATCTCTCCGGTATTTCTATATCTGATAACACGCGGGCTCCCGCCGATTGAGGCGCTGAGGGACTACAGGCAGAGCCTTATTACAAATATATATTCAGATAATAACCGCGTCCTCGGCCAGTTCTACATTGAAAGGAGGCGGCCTGTCTCCCTCGCAAGGATGCCAAGGCATTTAAAAAACGCAGTTATCGCCGTTGAGGACTCAAGATTTTATCAGCACGGCGCGCTTGACTATTTTGGGATAGCCCGGGCGCTGATTATAAATGTTATTACAGGAGAGATGAGGCAGGGCGGCAGCACCATCTCGCAGCAGCTTGCGCGGTCGCTCTTTCTTTCAAGGGAGAAGAGCCTTGAGCGGAAATTAAAAGAGGCTATTCTGGCAATGCGCCTTGAAAAATTGTATACAAAGGATGAGATACTTGAGTTTTATTTGAACCAGATTTATTTTGGCCATGGCGCATACGGCATTCAGTCTGCTGCAAATACATACTTTGGAAAGGATGTAGAAGAAATAACGCTTCCAGAGGCTGCATTCCTTGCCGGCCTTCCAAAGGCGCCTACAGACTATTCACCATACTACAATCCTGATAAGGCAAGGCAGCGTCAGGAGGTTGTATTAAAGAGGATGGTGGAAGAAAAGCATATTACAGAAAAAGAATATGGGGAGGCAATTAAAAAGGTCATTGTCTTTGAGAGATGGCGAAAGGATAAAGAGACCGCGCCCTATTTTCTTGAGCATGTAAGACAATATCTTGAGGCGAATTACGGAAGCGAGATGCTATATCGCGGCGGCCTGAATGTGTATACAACAGCAAATTATGAGATGCAGGCTGCTGCTACCTCAGCAATAAGGCACGGCCTCAGGGAGCTTGACAAGAGACAGGGCTTTAGAGGCCCTATCGGCCACAGGTCGCCTGATGAGGTTCAGGATATAAAAAAGGGCAAGGAGGCAAAGGGGATGATAATCCCGCCGCCTGATATTGCAAAAGATGAACTTGTAGATGCAACAGTAATTGCTGTTGGCAATGAAGGCGCAACTGTAGATACAGGAAAACAGCGCGGCCGCATTTTGTTTGAGGATATGAAATGGGCGCGAAAAAGACTCATTGATCCAAAGGACATAAAAAAATTCAAATATAATGAAAAGGCAAAACCCCCTGATATCTTAAAGGCAGGCGATGTTATAAAGGTTGCATTAAAGGGTGTTGACCCAAAGACAAAGGAACCGCTATTTACACTGGAGCAGGAGCCGCAGGTGGAAGGCGCTCTCATTGCCCTTGACCCGAAGACAGGCGCAATCAAGGCAATGGTAGGCGGCTATGACTTTGAAAGGAGCAAATTCAACCGGGCAATTCAGGCAAAACGCCAGCCGGGTTCTTCGTTCAAGCCTATTATTTATGCAGCAGCCCTTGATATGGGTTTTTCACCTGCTACCATTCTTGTTGATGCGCCTATTGTCTATGAAGACCCGACACAGGAGAAGGACTGGAAGCCGCTAAACTATGATGAAAAATTTCACGGCTTTATCAGCATGAGAAATGCCCTTGCCTACTCAAGGAATGTTGCCACCATACGGCTCCTTGAAAAGACAGGGACAAGGGGTGTAATTGAATTCGCCCAGAGGCTCGGCATAAATAATCCGCTTGCAAATGACCTCTCCATCGCACTCGGCTCATCAAGCGTTACCCCTCTTGAGCTTACAGGCGCCTTTGGTATCTTTGCAAATCAGGGTGTAAAGACTGAGCCGGCTTCAATAAGAACAATTACATCTAAAGAGGGCAAGGTGCTTTTGGAGCAGGCAGAGGTAAAACAAGAACCTGTCATCTCAAAGGAGACAGCCTATCTTATAACAAATATGCTTGAGGATGTTATTGGTTACGGCACAGGCCAACGCGCAAAGGCGCTTGGCAGGCAGCTTGCCGGAAAAACAGGAACCACAAACGAATTTACAGATGCATGGTTTATCGGCTATACACCGAATCTCGTTGTTGGCGTGTGGGTAGGCTTTGATGACAGAAAAAGCCTTGGCGATGGAGAGGCTGGCGCCCGTTCAGCCCTGCCAATATGGATAGAGTTTATGAAGACCGCCCTCAATCAGGTTCCTGATGAGCCCTTCACAATCCCGGAGGATATTGTATATGCAAAGGTAGACCCTGAAAACGGCCTGCTTGCATCTGATAACACAAAAAACCCTGTGATAGAAATCTTTAAGAAGGGTTCAGAGCCGACAAAGTATTCAGAGGCCAGCAAGCCGACTCAATTCTTCAGAATGGACTAAGAAGAAAAAAGGGGCGGGAATTATCCCCGCCCCGATATTCCTCCAAGATATGATACATTACCTGAACCCCTTTTGTGCTTGATTCATCTGCCTTTTTCTGTTATCCTGTGAATGTAGGAGGTGATAATTATGTCAAAGACTGCCCTTAAAAGAATAATATCTATTAAAACTGACTCTAAATTAATCCGTTATATAAAAAATCAGATCCGCATCGGTACCTCTTTAGAAAAGGTGCAAAAAAGCCTATCTAATATAAACATATCTTTATCTGAAAGGGTTAAACAGGACAGAGCAAAAAAATAAATGAGGAACTTTTTCTTTGATACAAGCGCCCTCTTTAAAAGATATCAGATTGAAAAGGGTACTTTAAAGGTCAATGAAATATTTAATGACAATAATGCGCAATTTTTATCTCAGGTATGACAATCGTAGAAGTTATATCAAATCTGAAAAGACTTTACGAGATTGACCGATTAACAACAAAATCTCAATTTTTACTTCAACGTTCACAATTTTATAAAGATATTCAAGAGTATAACGTTTCTATAGTTGAATTATCTTCAGAAGACATTATCACAGCAGATGAATTAATTTCTAAAAGGTATATGAAACCTGTTGATGCCATTCAATTAGCAATAGCGCTAAACGCTGCCGATACAGCGTCTTGTATTTGTTTGCTCAGACAAAGGGCTCTGTAAAATTGCTGAATTAGAGGGATTGATTGCATTGAATCCAGAAGAATCTTAATAATAAACAAATAGGGCGTGGATTGCCCCCACCCCATGATTTGCTTTGCAGCCAATGCCAGCCGCAGTTGGTGGGCGCAGCCCACCCTACAGATTGACTATTAAGTTCTTTTCTTTTTAGGGTGGTCTTCCCTGTAAGAAATAATAAAAGCGAAGATTGCCATAACCAAAACCGCCGCAAGTATTATATAAAGAGCCATTTTTATTTGCCCTCCTTTTTTGGTGGAATAGTATAAAAACCAATAATAAAAGATATTATAGCAACCGTAAAGATGGCAATTGCAGCGCCAAGAGGCATTTTCTCAGAAAGAAAATTTCCTATAATTCCTACTGTAACAATGTATTTAGCAATATCAATAAACATCTTTCCAGATTCTTTTCTTCTTTCTTCATGTTTCATTTATTATTAATTATCCTACTTTTCTCGGGTTTTGTCAAAGGAAAATGGGGATAGGGACGGAAACAAAAAGGGCGGGGGATTGCCCCCGCCCCATGATTTGCTTTGCAGCCATTGGCTAGCCGCAGTTGCCTGTCTGCTGAGAGGCAGGGTGGGCACAGCCCACCCCTATTGACTACAATTAAATCTGCCTCAAGGAAAGATTCGGAATATTACGAAAATCACGAATATTCCGGGTAAGCAGTGTAGTTCCAGTAAAAAGGGCAGTGGCAGCAATGGCGCTGTCAGCAATATTAATATGATAGTTACGGCGGATGAATCCAGCGGTGCGGGCAATGCGGGAGTCTACTGGTATAATTGCCACGGTTCTTAAAATAGCTTCAATTTGTTCTGCTTCCTGATCGCTGAGTTTAGAGAATCCGAAAAGCTCAATCTCAGTAATCGCAGAAATATAAAAAGGGGTATTCTCTGTAAAAATATCACTTAAAACTGCTACAGCATGCGGGTCATCTTTAAGATAGTAAATTATTGCGTTTGTATCGAGGGTATACACAGGGTTATTTCACGGTATAAAGAAGCTTTCGATCCCATTCCTTTCGTATTTTTTTTAATTCTTGTATAGGTTCGGGCTTCCGATGTTTCCACATACCACGAGCTTTTTCCCAAATTGAAATACGCTCACGGTAAGTGATTAAAGGATACATGGATGTTTTTGCTATTACATTTGTCTTATAAACCATAAAGTAATAATACCCCATATCAAGTGGAAAATCAAATCTTTTTCTAATTTGTCAAAGAAAATATGGCGGGGGATTGCCCCCGCCCCATGATTTG
>CAKKST010000267.1 GCA_919903585.1 Nitrospiria bacterium
CAAACATTACAAGCGTTATTCCATTAAAGGATGTCTTTATAATCCTCCTGCCGATAATTTTTATATGTGTTGTGTATTTTAATCTCATAAAATCTGATGCCTCAAACACAATAGTCCTGTCAGATATGACATTCTTCGGTGTTATCCATACAGTGATAGGATGGTTATATTTTTCTGAATTTAAGGATTTGTTGAGTAATGTTTTTTTCTTTGTCCTTATTGTCAACTTGATGCTTGCCTATCTATCTTCCAAAATAAGGATTGCGCAGTTAAGAAAGTCAAGCTGTTCATTAAGAGATGTCTCACTCTGCATAATAATAAGTATCGCAATGATTTTGCTATATGCCCTTCAATATATAAACGGTTTCTATCATATTGACGGCATGTTCTGGCTGATTCTTATGGCCATTATCCAGCCCCTTCCATTTTATTTCATTTATAAATCTCACAAACAAGGCATTATCACCTTATCTGCCATATTTGCAGGCATGAACGCTGTTACTATACGGCACTTTTCTATCTATTCATTTTTATTAAGCAGAGGTGTCTCAGGCCCGGAAAATTTTATCCACCGTTTGGAAGAGCATTTCTTTATCTATCCCGAATGGCACATCATGGTAGGCTTTTCAGTTACTTACTTTGTTCTGCTTGTCCTGACAGTCATATTTAATTTTATTTCTTCCTCAAGTGTGGCAGCAGGGCAGGAGGAAAGGCAGAGTGCAATATAAGCTTTTAAAAGCTAAACATATTTGCAGCATGGCATAATATTTGTATTGACAACTGTCAATACTCTATTATACTATTATTACAGAGGTATTAAGAATGGGAACACTAACACAGGCGCTGCCATCAAGGGGAAAAGACAGGATACCTGCAAGGGATGTCAGGGCATTTATTCAGAAGCTCATCAAGGCCACAGGCGTGCCTGAAAGGCTGCTTGCTCAGGCTGTGGCCATGGCTGAATCTCAACTAAATCGGATGACCTCCAAAAAGGCAGGCTCATTTAAGGAGCAGACAGTCCATCCGTTAAAACGGATTGCCATACTCGTTGAAGAAG
>CAKKST010000268.1 GCA_919903585.1 Nitrospiria bacterium
CGGACCTGTAAACTGGGGCGTGGAGATTTCACCTGATTTATCAGATGAAAAATCAACAGTCATCCTTGAACAGGTGACAAATGGTGTAGCTGTCAGGATGGCAGTTATGTATCTTCTTTCAGGAGGTATGGGTGGGGCTTCTGATTAAAAATAGCAGGGTTATTGACCCTGCAAATAATATAGATGATAATCTGGATATACTTATAGATGGGATAATAATCCAGAAGATAGCAAAGGGCATCAAGGCAGACAATTCTGTAAAGATAATAGATGCCAAGGGAAGGATTGTGACGCCGGGCTTAATAGATATCCATACCCATCTAAGGGAGCCCGGGCTTGAGTATAAAGAAACGATAAGGACAGGGACAATGGCAGCCGCAGCAGGCGGTTTTACTACTATATGCTGCATGCCGAACACAAACCCTGTTAATGACAACAGGGCAATAACTGAATTTATCTTGTCAAAGGCTGAAAAAGAGGGGATTGTGAATGTATTGCCAATTGGCGCAATAACAAAGGGCTCAGCAGGCAGGGAAATCTCTGAGATTGGTGATATGGTGGGTGCTGGCTGCATTGCATTCTCTGATGATGGCAAGGCTATAATGAATGCAGAGGTGATGCGAAGGGCGCTTGAGTATGTAAAGGCCTTTGATATACCAATCATCTCGCATTGTGAGGATGCAAGTCTTTCTCATGGCGGCGTGATGAATGAGGGATTTGTCTCAACAACACTTGGGTTGAGGGGAATACCAAAGGCAGCAGAGGAGGTAATGGTTGCAAGGGATATTGCCTTATCTGAATTGACAGGCTCAAGGCTGCATATAGCCCACATAAGCACTGCCGGCTCTGTTGAATTAGTCAGGGCTGCAAAAAAGAGGGGGGTAAAGGTTACATGCGAGACATGCCCGCATTACTTTACTTTGACCGAGGAGAATGTAATTGGTTATAATACGAATGCAAAGGTAAATCCGCCTTTGCGCACAGCAGAGGATATAAAGGCAATAAAGGCAGGCCTTAAGGACGGGACAATAGATATTATTGCATCAGACCACGCACCTCATGCATCACATGAAAAGGAGATAGAATTTGACTATGCATCTTTTGGCATGATCGGGCTTGAGACCTCCCTTTCTTTGATATTAAATCTTGTAAATGAAGGTGTATTAACAATAAGCGATGCCATTTCTAAGACTACTATAAATTCTGCGAGATTATTAAAACTCAATAAAGGCACCCTAAGAGAGGGTTCTGATGCTGATTTAACAATAATTGATACTGATAAGGAATGGGTGGTTGATGTAAATAATCTTAAATCCAAATCAAAAAATACACCCTATGCAGGATGGAAGATGAAGGGTAAGGCAGTGATGACTATTGTAGGTGGCAGGATTGTCCATGATACAGGTGATATAAAATGAAGAAAAAGGCAGTGCTTGCCCTTTCTGATGGGATGGTCTTTGAAGGCTA
Organism: Nitrospiria bacterium; assembly: GCA_919903585.1. GTDB lineage: Bacteria > Nitrospirota > CAKKRA01 > 9FT-COMBO-42-15 > 9FT-COMBO-42-15 > JACPZJ01. Next base: position 1,468 of record CAKKST010000268.1, read on the forward strand.
TTCCTTTGGCGCAGAAGGGGAGACAATTGGTGAAGTGGTATTTAACACGAGTATGATGGGCTATCAAGAGATATTAACAGACCCGTCATACAGAGGACAGATTGTTACAATGACCTATCCCCTAATCGGAAATTATGGAATAAATGATGAGGATGTGGAATCAAAAAGACCTTATGTAGAGGGCTTTATTGTTAAAGAAGCAGCGGAATATCCAAGCAACTGGCGCTCAAAAATGACACTTAATACATATCTTAAAGAAAATAATATTGTTGGCATACAGGGGATTGATACGAGGGCACTAACAAAGCATATAAGGGATTTTGGCGCACAGATTGGCATAATATCTGCACAGGACTTAGATCCTGAGAACCTCCTTGCAAAGATAAAGAAACATCCGGGGATATCTGCCTTTGACCTTGTGTCCGATGTAACAACTAAAGAGCCTTACAAATGGGCAGAGGGTGTCTGGAAATTACAGCCAAATCTCCCCTCACCCCCCTTTAATTCCCCCCTTAGTAAGGGGGGAGACAGAGGGGTTAGGGTTGTGGTTTATGACTTTGGAGTCAAGTTCAACATCCTCAGAAATCTTGTAGAGGCAGGGTTTGATGTAACTGTTGTGCCTGCACAGACCCCTGCAGAAAAAGTACTTGAGATGAATCCAGATGGCGTAGTCTTGAGCAACGGCCCCGGTGACCCTGAGACAGTAACCTATGCCATGGAGAATACAAAAAAGCTCATGGGTAAAAAGCCTATATTTGGGATATGCCTCGGCCATCAGATACTCGGCCTTGCAATGGGTGGAAGGACATATAAGCTGAAATTCGGCCACCATGGCGGGAATCACCCTGTCAAGGACATTAAAACAGGCCGTGTTGAGATAACATCACAGAATCATAACTACTGTGTTGATATTAAGAGTGTTAATGGGCAGGCGAAGCTAACTCATAAAAATTTATATGATGGGACTGAAGAAGGGATGGAGCATGTGGAGCTGCCAATATTCTCGGTACAGCACCACCCAGAGGCAGGTCCGGGTCCGCATGATTCAAGTTATTTGTTTAAGAGATTTACTGAGATGATGAAGAAAGGTTAATACCCCTCACCCTATCCCTCTCCCACAAGGGGAGAGGGTAACACTGGCTTTCCCCTCCCTTGATGGGAGGGGATAAAGGGGAGGGTGAAAATAAGGAAATAGATGCCTAAAAGGACTGATATCAAGAGAATATTGCTAATCGGCTCAGGGCCAATTGTAATTGGTCAGGCATGCGAGTTTGATTATTCTGGCACACAGGCCTGCAAGGCGCTGCGTGAGGAGGGCTATGAGGTTGTATTGATAAACAGCAACCCGGCCACCATAATGACAGACCCTGAAATAGCCGAGCGGACATACATAGAGCCGATTACTGCTGAGATTATAGAAAAGATAATCGCAAAGGAGAAGCCTGATGCGCTTCTTCCAACAATGGGCGGTCAGGTTGCGCTGAATATTGCCGTTGAACTTGCAGAAAAAGGTATACTTGATAAATATGGTGTTGAGCTTATTGGCGCAAAATTAAAAGCCATAAAAATGGCAGAGGACAGAAATGAATTCAAACTCGCCATGAAGAGGATTGGCCTTGTCCTTCCTGAAAGTGTGTATATAAATTCATTGGATGAGGCAAAGGAGTCAGTTGATAAGATTGGTTTTCCTGCAATTATCAGGCCGTCATTTACACTTGGAGGCACAGGCGGCAATGTGGCATACAACATAGAGGAATTTGATGAGTATGTTGAATGGGGCCTCTCTGTAAGCCCGAGGCATGAGATATTGATAGAGCAGTCTGTGCTTGGATGGAAGGAGTTTGAGCTTGAGGTAATGAGGGATTTAAAGGACAATGTGGTGATTATTTGCTCCATTGAAAACCTTGATCCCATGGGTATACATACAGGAGACAGCATAACAGTTGCCCCTGCCCAAACACTGACTGACAAAGAATATCAGCTGATGAGGGATGCATCAATAAAGATCATCAGGGAGATCGGTGTTGATACTGGCGGCTCAAATATCCAGTTTGCAGTAAATCCTGATAATGGCCAGATGGTGGTTATTGAGATGAACCCGAGGGTCTCCAGAAGCTCTGCCCTTGCTTCCAAGGCAACAGGATTCCCTATTGCAAAGATTGCTGCAAAACTCGCAGTTGGCCTTTCACTTGATGAGATACAGAATGACATTACAAGGATAACACCTGCCTCATTTGAGCCGACAATAGACTATGTGGTGGTAAAATACCCGCGCTTTGCCTTTGAAAAATTCCCGCAGACAGACCCGACACTTACAATACAGATGAAGTCAGTCGGCGAGGCAATGGCAATAGGCAGGAATTTCAAGGAGGCTTTGCAAAAGGCAATACGCTCCCTTGAAATAGACAAATACGGCCTTGAGACCTATGGCAATGCAATTGGGATAGACAGGATTAAAGAAAAGCTGCTTGTGCCGAACTGGGAGCGGATATGGTATATTGCAGATGCAATAAGAATGGCCATCACCATAGATGAGATATATTCCCTTACAAAGATAGACAGGTGGTTCCTTTATCAGATAAAGGAGATTGTGAAGCTGGAGGAACTAATAAAGGGTCATGGGTTAGGGGTCAATGGTCATGATGAGGGGCAAGGGGCAAGGGTCAGGGGTCAAAAGGGGGGAAAGCTTGCCCCTTGCCCCTTGCCCCTTGCCCCTGTTTTGCTTCGGGAGGCAAAAGAGTATGGATTTTCTGATAAATACATTGCAAGGCTGATAAATAGCACTGAAGACGCTGTTAGGGAATATAGAAAGAAGAATAACATAATATCAACCTTCAAGACCGTTGATACCTGCGGCGCAGAGTTTGAGGCGCACACACCGTATCTGTATTCAACATATGAAAGACCCTTCTATAGGGTCATGGGGCAAGAGTCATGGGTCAAGAGGCTGAAAGAGAAAAACCAACTTGCCCCTTGCCCCTTGCCCCTTGCCCCTATCGTGGAGTGCGAATCAAATCCTACTAACAAAAAAAAGATTATGATTTTAGGCGGCGGGCCGAACAGGATAGGGCAGGGCATAGAGTTTGATTACTGTTGTGTCCATGCGGCGCTTGCCTTAAAAGAGGATGGTTTTGAGACAATAATGGTGAACTGCAACCCCGAGACTGTAAGCACAGATTATGATACCTCTGACAGGCTTTATTTTGAGCCCTTGACAAGGGAGGATGTTTTAAATATCATAGATATTGAAAGGCCTGACGGCATTATTGTCCAGTTTGGCGGCCAGACACCGCTAAAGCTGGCCCTGCCGCTTGAGGCTGCAGGCGCAAAGATTATAGGGACATCCCCTGATTCAATTGACAGGGCAGAGGACAGAGAGAGATTCAGGGAGTTAATTAATAAACTAAATATAAGACAGCCTGAAAGCGGCATTGCACGTTCAATCCCCAAGGCTGTAGAGATAGCAGAAAGGATAGGCTATCCTGTTCTTGTGCGGCCATCCTATGTCTTAGGCGGAAGGGCAATGGAGATCGTGTATAATAAGGCCGATCTTCAGGACTACATGAAGAGGGCAGTTGCTGCATCCCCTGAACACCCCATCCTCATTGACAAATATTTAGAGGATGCTATTGAGATTGATGTTGACGCCATCTCTGATGGCGATGATGTTGTTATTGGCGGCATAATGGAACACATAGAAGAGGCAGGTGTCCATTCTGGTGACAGTGCATGCTCTTTGCCTCCATTCTCTCTGAGCGGGGAGTTAATTGATGAACTCAGGAACCAAACTTATCTACTCGCAAGGGAGTTGGATGTAATTGGCCTGATGAACGTGCAGTATGCCATAAAGGATAATGCAGTATATGTGCTTGAGGTCAATCCGAGGGCATCAAGGACAATACCCTTTGTAAGTAAGGCAATTGGTGTGCCACTTGCAAAACTTGCTGCAAAGGTAATGACAGGCAAGAAGCTGAAAGAGCTCGGATTCACAAAAGAGGTAGAGGTCGGGCATGTCTCTGTAAAAGAGGTGGTCTTCCCATTTGCAAAATTTCCCGGTGTTGATACGATACTCGGCCCTGAGATGAAGTCAACAGGCGAGGTAATGGGAATAGACACAAGTTTTGCAAAGGCCTTTGCAAAGGCACAGATAGCCACAGGCGCCTTTGTGCCGCCAAAGGGAAGGGCATTTTTAAGTGTAAAGGATAAGGATAAATCTGCTATAATATATATTGGACGGAAGCTGTTAGAGCTCGGCTATTCCATTGAGGCAACAAAGGGCACTGCCAAGGCATTGAGGGATGCAGGGCTGACTGTAGATGAGGTGAACAAGGTGAAAGAGGGTAGGCCGCACATAGTTGACCATATCAAGAATGGGGAGATTGATCTGGTAATAAACACAGTGGGTGATAAACAATCACAGGAGGATTCATATTCAATAAGGCGCACAGCCCTGACACAGAATGTGCCATATTACACCACTGTTGCAGGCGCAAGGGCGCTGGTAAACGGCATGGAGGCAATAAAAAAGGAAAAGATAGAAGTTATTGCACTTCAGGATTATCATAAAAAGACAGAGAAGAGAGCATTAAACAGGAAGGTTGCCGTAGAGGCAGGGAAGTAATTGTAAAAACACACCCTCCCCTTAATCCCCTCCCATCAAGGGAGGGGAAATAAATAAGTCCCCTCTCCCCTTGTGGGAGAGGGTTAGGGTGAGGGGGTATAATAATGAGGTGAAGTTAATATGAGCGTTACAAGAATTCCAATGACAAAAAAGGGTTATCAGCAGATCTGCGATGATCTGGAGCGGCTTAAAAAGATAGAAAGGCCAAAGAACATACAGGATATTGCAGAGGCAAGGGCGCATGGCGACCTTTCAGAGAATGCAGAGTATCATGCTGCAAAGGAGAGGCAGTCTTTTATTGAGGGCAGAATCAGGGAGCTTGAGTCAAAGATTGCTCATGCAGAGATAATTGATACTAGCAGGCTCTCTTCAGATAAGATCGTCTTTGGCGCATCTGTCAACCTCTACGTTGTTGACAATGGCGAGGAGAAGTGCCTGACCCTTGTTGGACAGGACGAGATTGATTTAAAGAACGGAAAGATATCCATACACTCCCCTGTTGGCAAGGCCCTGATAGGCAGAAGGGTGGGAGAAGTTGTAAAGGTTACTACGCCTGTAAAGGTCATTGAATACGAGGTCATAAATATATTCTTCAAAAATGAAGGTTAATCTGTGAAGGCAAAGATACTCTCCCATCTTAATCTTGCAGGACCATACTATAAATTAAAACTGTATTCACCTTACATTTATAAGAATGCAATGCCAGGCCAATTTGCAATGCTCAGGGTAGGGGAGACATCTGATCCGCTTTTAAGAAGGCCATTCAGCATCCATAAAAAAAATCCTGACAAAACCATTGAGATATTATATAAGATAGTTGGAAAGGGAACTGGGCTTCTCTCAACAATTGTGAAGGGTAAAGATATGGATATTATCGGCCCGCTTGGAAACGGCTTTGTAATAGATAAAAAGATAAAAAATCATACCCTCGTTGCAGGCGGCATTGGTATTGCGCCGCTCTTATTTCTTGCACATGAATTGTCAAGGGATAAAAGGAGCAGAATAACGCTTTTTCTCGGCGCAAGGCACAAGGAGGATATACTCTGCATACAGGACTTTAAAATACTAAAGGCAAGGATTAATATTTCAACAGAGGATGGCAGCCTCGGCAAGCAGGGGCTGATAAGCGAGCTCTTTGAGGTATCTCTTGCTGATCTTAATGGACAAAAGATCGCTGTTTATTCTTGCGGGCCCAATAATATGCTGAGAGAGATACACAGGCTTGCAGCAGCAAAAGGGCTTCCCTGTCAGGTCTCGCTTGAGGCAAGGATGGGCTGCGGCATAGGCGCCTGTCTTGGATGCGCTGTAGAAGGCAAAGAAGGATATGAGAAGGTCTGTATAGACGGGCCTGTGTTTGATGCAGGGGAGATAAAATGGTAGCTAAGGCTGAAGGCAAAAGGCTGAAGGCAAAAGGCAAAAAAGAAAAACAATCTCCTAATCTATCAGTTGAGATTGCAGGTATGGTTCTTAAAAACCCTGTTATGACTGCATCAGGTACATTTGGCTATGGAATAGAATATGCGCCATATATTGACTTAAACAGGCTCGGTGCAATTGTCTTAAAAGGGCTCTCTGCAAGGCCAAGGAAGGGGAATCCTCCGCCGCGCATCTGTGAGACACCATCGGGTATGCTTAATGCCATTGGTCTTGAAAATATTGGCGCTGAGGCATTTATAAAAGAGAAATTGCCTCTTTTAACAAAATATGATACAAAGATAATCCTGAATATCTTTGGGGACTCTATCCCTGAATATGTTGAGGTTGCAGAGGTCTTTGACAGGGTTGATGGTATTACAGGCCTTGAGATTAATATCTCTTGCCCGAATGTGCAGAAGGGCGGTATGGTCTTTGGCGCTGATCCTGTCATAGCATCTGAGGTATTAACAGCAGTGAGGAATGCAACATCACTGCCTCTGATTGCAAAGCTCTCTCCAAATGTTACTGATATAACTACCTTTGCGAAGATAGCAGAGGACTCAGGCTGCAATGCAGTCTCCTTGATTAACACGCTTTTAGGGATGGCAGTGGATGTAAGAACAAAAAGACCCATGCTTGCCAATATTACAGGCGGCCTTTCAGGCCCTGCAATTAAACCTGTTGCATTAAGGATGGTATGGCAGGCGGCTAAGGCAGTTAAGATACCTGTAATAGGCATTGGCGGCATAATGACTGCTGAGGATGCAATAGAATTTCTTCTTGTTGGCGCAAGGGCAGTGCAGATTGGTACTGCAAATTTTGTAAATCCTACAGCTACAGTTGATATAATAGAGGGCATAGAGGAGTATCTTACTAAAAATAATTTATCAGATATTAATCAGATAATAGGAAGAGTCGTGATATGACAGCATTAATCAGGCCATTTATAACACTTACAACAGACTTTGGTTTAAGCGACCATTTTGTGGGCACAATGAAGGGTGTAATAATAAATATCAACCCTGCGGTTAAGATAATTGATATATCCCATCAGATTTCACCTCAAAATATAGAAGAGGCTGCCTTTGTGCTTGAGTGTGCTTATAAATATTTTCCTCCTTACACTATTCATGTAGTTGTAGTTGATCCTGAGGTTGGAAGCAGCCGTAAGCCTTTGCTCGTGGTAGGCGGTAGATACTATTTTATTGCCCCTGACAATGGCACCCTCTCCTTTCTGTTTAATAACGAGGAGGAGCAGGTAAAGGTTATTGAGATAAACGCAGAACACTATTTTCTTGAATCACCGGGCTTTACCTTTCATGGGAGGGACATCTTTGCGCCTGTAGCAGCATGGCTTTCTAAAGGCATAGATGTAAATAATTTTGGCGTGGAGACAAGCAACTATATTAGGCGCGACCTTCCCAAGCCCGAGACATTCGGCACTGATTTAATAAGGGGCAAGGTGATTCACATTGATAAATTTGGCAATCTCATTTCAAATATCAAGAGGAGCCATATAGATGAGCTTGTTGCCCGAACTGGAAAGGGAAAGTTTGAGATTCATATAAAGAAGACAAAGATAGAAGGCATCAATCAATTCTATGCGCAGGGCGAGCGAGGCAAGCCAAACGCTGTGATAAACAGCAATGGCTATATTGAGATATACTGTTATATGGGGAATGCCAGAGAAGAACTAAAGGCCGCGAAGGGGGAAGATGTAGGGGTGGTGATAAAGAAGTAGCTTGCATAGCGGATTATGCTCCCTTGAGTTTATTTTAGGCATTTTAATCGATTTAAATCTATTTAAATAAACAAACTCCAATCAATAGGTGCTCATTATGCCTGATGTTAAAGCAGAAATGGTAGAGAGGTATCTTGAGGCTGTTTTTAAGAAAAAGGTGCGTCTGCTCTCCATGCAGGAGCTTGGAAAAGAAAAAGAGGCAGTTGAGCTAAAGGGCTTTGGCTATGGCGTGCCTCTCATGCTTGAGATTGAGCTTGATGGAGAAAGGCGCTCTGTTGTGCTTGAGTCCATGAGTGCAGGGCAGTTTGGCCATGAGCATTTTTCTGACAGGGCGCAGGCGATGCTATGGGACTATGATACCTTTAACAGGCTCCCAAAACATGCGAGGGCAATGGATGCAGGCGCCTTTACAAAGGATAGAGGGCTTATCTCTGTTGGTGATACAGAGGAGTTTTTTCTCCTTATGGATTTTATAAAAGGGGAGGGGTACTTTAAGGATTTAGAAAGAATAAAAGAATCAGAAAGACTTACAGAGCTTGATATTAATAGGGCGCTGGCATTATCTGACTATCTGGTTGAGATCCATAAAATAAAAAAAGAAGAACCAAACCTCTATATCAGAAAAATCCGTGATACCATTGGTCATGGCGAATGTATAATGGGGATAATTGACAGCTATCCTGAGAAATTTGAATTTATCAATAAGAGGCTATTAGAGGGAATAGAGAAAAGGTGTGTTGAATGGCGTTGGAGGATTAAGCCCTTAACACACCGCCTCTCTCAGGTGCATGGCGATTTTCATCCATGGAATATACTTTTTAGAAAAGGCGCTGATTTTACTGTCCTTGACAGGGCAAGGGGAGAATGGGGTGAGCCGGCTGATGATATTACTGCAATTACAATAAACTATATTTTCTTTTCTCTGCAAAAATATGGCAGGCTTGAGGGACCTTTTAAGAAATTATTTACTCTTTTCTGGGAGAATTATCTTAAAAAGACAGGGGATAAAGAGGTACTAAGTGTAGTTCAGCCCTTTTATGCCTTTCGCGGCCTTGTCATTGCCAGCCCTATCTGGTATCCGAGATTAAAACTTGATGTTAGGAAAAAGGTTTTCAGATTTATTGAAAGGGTTCTTGCCTCAAAGAGATTTAATTATAAAGATGTAAGTAAATATCTAATATGAAAACACCCTTTGCAATATGGATTACCGGCCTGCCTGCCTCGGGTAAATCAACTATCAGAAAGGCGCTGGTTGAAAAATTAAATAAAGCAGGGATCTCTGTGCAGGTTCTGGAGTCTGATGAGCTAAGAAATATAATCACACCAAAGCCGACTTACAGCATTGATGAGAGGGATAATTTTTACAATGTAATGGCTTATATCGGAGAGCTTCTTGTTAAAAATGGCGTTAATGTTATCTTTGATGCAACAGCAAATAAGGCATCTTATCGCGAAAGGGCAAAAAAGGGGATTAAAAATTTTATTGAGGTCTATATTAACTGCCCGCTTTCTGTCTGCATCCGTAGGGACCCAAAGGGGATTTATAAAAAGGCGATGAGCGGCGGCTCAGCAACAGTACCGGGTTTGCAGGAGAAATATGAAGAGCCAACAGGCCCTGAGATTGTAATTGAATCAGATAAAGAGAGCCCTGAACAAGGGGCAGAGAAGATTTTTCAATGGCTTGCTAAGTATTAAGGCAGAGGAGATATACCCTGCCCCTCCCCTGTATTGAAGGAGGGGCAGGGCGGGGGAAAAACAATTAGGCATAGTTTTTAAGCAGCTCACTCCTCCGCGGATGCCTTAATTTTCTCAGCGCCTTTATTTCTATCTGCCTGATCCTTTCCCTTGTAAGATTAAGATTTTTGCCTGTTTCCTCAAGTGTATGCTCATTACCCTCAATACCAAAGCGCATCTTTAGTATCTTCTCTTCCCTCGGTGTAAGGGTAGAGAGCACTCTTTTAACAAGATTAGACAGATCCTTCCTTTCCATCTGGTCATGTGGTGTTAATTTATCTGTGTCTTTTAGAAATTCCTTTAGTGTCTTTTCTTCCTTTTCCTCCGCTGTTATTGGCTTTTCAAGTGAAACAGGCTGCGGTATTGCCTTTAATATGCTGTTTACCTTTTCTATTGAGATACCGATTTCTCTGGATATCTCCTCAGATGTTGGTTTTCTGCCTTTATGCTGTGTAAAGGTCTTTGTGAAATTATTAATCTTGTTTATCAATTCTGTTATATGTACTGGCAGCCTGATTGTCCTTGCCTGCTCAAATATAGCCCTTGTGATTCCCTGTCTTATCCACCATGTGGCGTATGTGCTGAATCTGAATCCCCTTTTAAGATCAAACTTATCCACTGCACGCATTAGGCCGATGTTTCCTTCCTGAATCAAATCAAGCAACGCCATTCCCCTGTTTAAATATTTTCTTGCAAAGCTCACTACAAGCCTGAGGTTTGCGCTTACTATGTCATCCTTTGCCTTTGCATATCTCTGCTTTGCCTCATTAAGAACCCTTTTTTCTTTTATGGTTAATCTCTTCTTTTTTGAGAGCCTCTTCATAATCCTGTTTGTCTTGGCAACCGCTGTTAAGAGTTCAACCTCTTTCTCAAGTGTAAGAAGGGGTATCTTTCCCATTGAACGCAGATATGTCCACACGAGGTTTTCTGGTATTACATCTGCCACCTTCTCTTCCACTTCTATCTCCACCAATTCCTCTATTGTTGGCGCAGGCCCTTCATCCTCAGCTTCAGAAGGTGGAAGACTAATTATATCTTCTGTTTCTTCTTCAAGTACCATAGTGTTTTTGTTCTCTAATTCTTCATCAAGAGTAACTGTTGCAGGTCTTCTGCTCATCTTTACCACCTCCTTCTCAAACAGATTCTGAATTATTCCTATTTGAGATCACTGCGGTTATTAATTTTCTAAGCTTTTTTACTTTAACGTATGCGAGAACCAATGATACTACAATGAGTAGTAGCTGTCAATGAAAAAATGTTACGACAATTAGAATTTGTGTGTAAGATCGCCTGACTTCTTCATTTCTGAGCGGATAAGGTTTCTGAGATACATGGTAATGGTCATTGAGTGCCGTTCTGATACCTTCTTTAAAAAATTATATTCTTCCTCGGAAATACAGGCATTTATTATTTTTTTATTGTTTTGTGCCTTTTTCATTATGACACCTCATTACTCATTTATTTATATATTAATATACCACAAATTTTATATTTGTCAAGTGTTTTTTACTCGTATTTTTTATATAAGAAATATATGTAAATTGTATAAATATAAAAAAACCTTGAATTTACCATTGTAAGCAAATATAATAACTTAACTTTATTTTTTTTATAGCAGGAATAGTGTCCTGTCCCAATTATTTATTGCACTCTTTGTAGTGTCATTCCGCACTTGATGCTGAATCCAGTTATTATTTTCTCTGGATTCCTGCTTTCGCAGGAATGACAAAAAATGTGTAAAGTTATTTCGGAGGCAATATACTATTTATGAGGAAGATAATTATAGAAAAACTGAAAGCCCGTCCAGTCTCTGACTATCATGTTGAGATAGTTGAGAGAAAAGGGACGGGGCACCCTGATTATATATGCGATGCCATTATGGATAACATATCTGTTGCGCTAAGCAGGGTATATAAGGAGAGGTTTGGCGCCATACTTCATCATAATATTGATAAAGGAATGCTTGTTGCTGGCGCAGTTGAGAGGATGTTTGGCGGCGGACAGGTATTAGAGCCAATGCGAATGATATTTGGCGACAGGGCTACTTATGAGATAGATGGGCAAAAAATACCTGTTTCTGACATCGCAATAAATACTGCAAAGGAATGGTTTAAAAAAAACCTCCGTTTTGTTGATCCTGATAAGCATGTAAATTATCAGGTTGAGATTAAGAAGGGCTCGTCTGAGCTTTCAGATATATTCAAAAGGGGAGATGCCGTCCTCGGCGCAAATGATACATCTGCTGCTGTCGGCTATGCGCCATTGACAGAAACAGAGAAAATTGTGCTTGAGACAGAGCAGTATTTAAATTCAAAGGAATTTAAAGAAAGATATCCTGAGACAGGAGAAGACATAAAGATAATGGGTTTTAGGGATAGACAGAGGCTGCATCTTACTGTTGCAATGCCCTTAATTGACAGGTATATTGATAAAGAAACAGCTTATTTCAAAAAGAAGAAAGAGATACAGGGTGTAATTGAGGAATTTGTTACGGCCAGATCATCAGGCATGAAAAAGATAAATATATATTTAAATACCCTTGACAAGAAGGGAAGGGGTATCAGCGGGATGTACCTCTCTGTTCTTGGCACATCAGCAGAGGATGCAGATTCAGGACAGGTTGGCAGGGGCAACAGGGTTAATGGCGTGATATCTTTAAACAGACCTATGGGCACAGAGGCAGCAGCAGGGAAAAATCCTGTGAGCCATGTGGGGAAGATTTACAATATCCTTACACATAAGATTGCCAATAATATTTATAAAGAGATAAAGGGTGTCAGGGAAGTTTATATCTGGATGTGCAGCCAGATCGGCTTGCCCATTGACCAGCCAAAGATAATATCTGCACAGCTTATTCTGGAAAAAGGGGCATTTTATAAGGACATCTCAAAGAGGGCAGAGGGGCTTATAAATCTTGAGCTTGACAATATTCAGGGATTTTGCAATGATTTAGCAGATGGCAGATACCCTGTTTGCTAAATAATCAATCTGGATCAGGAGGAGAGGATATATATATGACAAAAGGTGATATGAAGAAAGAGAAATCAAGAAGGATGCTGCATCAAAAAAGGGATGAGGTAGTTAAGGAGATTGAAGACTTAATTGGTATGCGGATGAGCATAACTATTCAACAGAAATTTGATTCAGCCCTCGATGACGGCGACCTTTCTGTGCTGAATCTGAGCGAGGGTGTGGATTATAAATTCCTTGAAATGAAATACAAAGAATATAAAAGCATTGCCGATGCCTTTAGAAAGCTTGATGCAGGGACATATGGAACCTGCGAAGAGTGCGGTAATGAGATAGATGAGAAAAGATTAAAGGTTATTCCATTTGCGCGACTCTGTATAGATTGCAAAAGAAAACAGGAGGAGCTTGAAGATATAGAAAAGGAGAGTGGATTGGAGTAGATATTTTTGAAATGGAGAAAGGGTGAAGCGGAGAAAGGGAGAAAATTTTTCCACTAACCGCCTCACCGATTTTTAAGGCGTTATACCTGAGGAAATTTATAGTCCTTCAGCTCTGTTATCTCAAATACCCCTTCAATCTTGTCTGCCTCAAGCAGGACCTTTTTTACCTTTCCCTGCCACATATCAATAAACGCCTTGTGTTCTTCTTTCGTAGCAGTTCCAGAAACAACCAGAGGCATCAAATCAGACATCCTTTCATCCACTGGAATAACACCTGGGTTATATGCAACCTTTACAGCCTTATTATTGTCTGTCCTTTGGAAGATAAAGGCATTAAATTCACCATGCTCTTCATCAAAGACAAGTTTATTTCTTCTAACAAATCTTCCGCCGAGTCCTCCAAATCCAGTGATTGGAGCAGCGCCTGTAATAAAACTAATTACCTGCGATATTGGGCCGTAAGCCATATCAAGCGGCCCGCCTAAAACAGCAACCTTTATCTCTCCACGAACAGGTATTTCATTTCCGTAAAGCGCCTTTAGCGCCTTAAGGGTAATCATATACGCGCCTGCAACAGCAGGGCAGGAGTGCCCTGCGAGCTTTACTGCATCAGGGTATTTGAAGACAAGAACCTCATCCTCTGCAATTGCCCCAAGCACCACTGCCAATGGGTCTTTCAGTTTAATCGGCTCTGCCTTATCAAAAAAATCCTGCAGCCATTTACTCTGTCCTTCCGCCATATTTATTCCTCCTGCCCTAAGAATTATTAAGGAGAACACAAAATAGTTTGCATTTCTTATGTGCTAAATACCCCAATTCGTCATTCCCGCATGTATTTAGCGGGAATCCATTACGATCACTCTGGATGCCCGATAGAAGCATTCGGGCATGACAGAAAAGGCGATGTTTCTTTGGAACAACGCAAATGCAATCTGTATTATGCTCTCATCAGTAAGTTTATTATATATAGTTTTCCTTGAAAGTCAAAAACATTATGCTGTCATTATAGCAATTGGTAGTAAATAGATGATATGATTTAGTTCATACAAAGAAATTTTACGGAAATTTTGGAGACACCCTGCCAAGGGTGAGGTTGAATGGAACTGCATAGGTGAGCTTCACTTAACCACAACCCTCTCTCCTTCCTTCACCCCTTCAACTATCTCCACATGTACATCGTCCTTCTCGCCTGTTTTGATTTTTTTCTTTTCCTTTTTGCCGTTATTCAAAATATACAGAAATTCTCCGTTTTCATCCCGCTGTACAGCCTTTTTCGGCGCTATTAATGCCTTCTCCTTTTCAATGATAATTATCTTTGCATCTACTGTCATGCCGAGTGTAAGCCTTTCTGTTGGGTTTAGTTCAATCTCTGTTTCCAATACCTTTTTATCCATAATTTCTTTTGGGTCATTGGATTTTATCAGCTTCTTGCCGACCATCATGCCAATTTTGGCAATCTTGCCGTTAAATCTTTCTCCGGGATATGTATCAGTTGTAACATAAGCTGTCTGGTCTAATTTTAATTTTCCTATGTCAGATTCATCAACTTCTACTTTTGCCTTTATCTTGCTCACATCAGCAAGAAGCAGTATTGTCTCTGGAGGGCCGAGGTTGCTTATTACCTCACCCTCTTCTTTATATTTTCTTACTATTGTGCCTGCGAAAGGTGCGCGGATAATGGTATTTGAGAGGTTAGCCTTTAGATATTCTAATGATGCCTTTGACCTTTTATATTCGTCTTCTGAATCTTCGTATTCCTTTTTTGATATTATTCCATCTTCATAAAGATTTTTTGCCCTTTTATAGTTTCTTTCTGCCTGTGAAAAGATAGTCTCTGCCTCTTTTACCTGTGCATCTAATTCCTCGCTGTCTAATAAAACAAGGGACTGGCTTGTTTTAACAATATCACCTTCCTTTACTAAAATCCTTTTTATCCTGCCTGTTATCTTAGCGCTCAGCTCTGCCTGATTTACTCCTTCTATTTTTCCTGTTGCTGCAACAATCTGGTTTATCTTACCGTATTGAACTATTACTGTATTATTGTTTTCTCTGTTCTTTAATCCCAAGAATAGAAAAACCGCGCCTATTGCGAGTATAATTGATATAATGACCCATTTATTTTTCAATTTGATGTTACTCCTCTGTAAGTCCTTTTGTCATTCCTGCCCCGCATCAAAGTGCGGGGTAAACTCCAGCAGGAATCCAGAAATAATAAAAGACTGGATTCCTGAATGGCAATGTTAATTAATTTTAAAATCCCCCTTAATCCCCCTTTTTCAAAGGGGGAAACTTTCCCCTCTATTAAGAGGGGATAAAGGGGTGTGTTCCCCTCTTTAGAAAAGAGGGGTTAGGGGAGATTTATTTAACATAACTTATTGCGTTTGTATGAGTGCCGTTTTTCAATCTCCCGTCTTCCAAATAAAGTATCCTGTCTGCCATGTCCATCACACGGCTGTCATGGGTAACGATAACCACAGAGCTCTTTTCCTTTATTGACAGTTCCCGCAAAAGCTCTATTACAGAGTGCCCTGTCTTTGAGTCCAGATTCCCTGTGGGCTCATCTGCTAAGATGATTGTCGGTCTGTTTGCTAATGCCCTTGCAATAGACACACGTTGTTTCTGGCCTCCGCTCAAGTCCATTGGCAGGAAATCCACCCTGTCTTTTAGCCCGACCCTTTCTAATAATTGCCTTGCCTCTTCCTTTGCCTTTCTCCCTTTTATGCCTTTAAGATTTAATGATACCTCAACATTCTCCAATGCAGTCAAGGCAGGAAAAAGATTAAATGCCTGAAAGATAAAGCCGATATATTTATTCCTAATCTCAGGCAGAGAGTATTCATCCAACTCATGTGTTTTGATCCCCTTTATTATAACCTCCCCGCTTGTTGGCCTTAGGATACATCCCATTATAGAAAGCAGTGTTGTCTTGCCGCTTCCTGACGGCCCCATGACAGCAACAACCTCGCTGCTCTTTACATTGAATGATACATCATCTACTGCCATGACTTCAACAGATGCTTCATGGTAAATCTTTTTTAATCTTTTTACTTCAATATTATTTTCTTCCATCTTAAACCTTAAATACAATTGCAGGGTCTATCTTTGTTGCCTTTCTTATAGAGATAAATGACGCAAAGACGCACATCAGTATAGTAAGAAAAAAGACAGTTACTATCAGATAATTTGGTATAATCATGGCAAGGCCTGTCTTTTCATACCCCTTTATCAGAAACTGTGTTAT
>CAKKST010000269.1 GCA_919903585.1 Nitrospiria bacterium
CTTTGGTATCCTTGTCTTTCAATACAGCATCAAGTGAGGTGTTTGCGCCATTCTCCACTGCCTCTTTTAATTCAAAAGAAGGGGCAGGATAATAGATGGCAGCAAGTGGGATTGAGGCAGTAGCAAAAACAAGAAAGAGCGCTATTATAATGGAAAAAATTGTTTTACCCTCTTGCGTTTTTAGCCCCTTTTTGGCTGATTCTAAGATTGCCTTTACAATTATCTCTACATCTGGCGCACCTGTAATCCCACCGTTTGCAGTGTAATAAGTACGGCAGCTTAGGCTTTCCCCCCGTGGAACTGTCCCTGTTACATCCTTACCATCCACAAGTATTGTAGGTGAACCATAACCCTTCAGTTCTTTTGGCGTATTTGGCTCATTTAAATCAATCTCATCCCATTGAGCAGGAATATCTGCCTTTGTAAAGGCCTCTTTAAGGCTTTTTCTTGCCATTGAAATGTTTGGGCACCCCTTGAAATATAATAATTCTACTCTCATCTATTCGCCTCCTTTTATTTTTCCAGCGCCTCTAATATCGGGCACTCACTTACAGGCCCTCTGCCTTTGCATTCCTTTGCCAGCTTAGAAAGTGCATTCTTCATCCTCTGGAGGTTGAGTATCCTTTCTTCAATATCTGCAATCTTTGCCTCTGCCCGCTTCCTGACATCACCGCAGGTTACGCCTTGTTCAATTCTCAGGGAGAGAAGTTCTGCAATCTCCTTAAGGGAAAAACCCAGCTCCTTTGCATGTCTTATAAACTGAATTCGCTTCACTGTTTCAGCAGGATACTGGCGATAACCTGATTCTTTGCGAGGAGGCGCTTTAATCAACCCTCGACGTTCATAATAACGGATTGTCTCTATATTGATGCCTAACTTTTTTGCAACCTTGCCAATGCTTATGGTTTCCATAACTTCCCCCCCCTCACCCGAACCCTCTCCCACAAGGGGAGAGGGAAAATTAAGAACAATATAAACCATGTACTTAGGTACAGAGTCAAGGATTTTTTATAGTAAAAGAATTTTCTGCTTGACAAACTACTACTCTTTGTAGTAATAATCAAGGCGTACCACTTACCTTCCTTTCTTTCCTTAACCCCGCCTTCCCCTTGCTGAGGGGAAGGCGAAAGGGTTAGGGGATGGTATTAGCGTGATTTGAAGGCTTACAATGTCAAGGCTATCAATGTTAATAAAATATTTGCCAACGATATTTTTAATTTTTCTTTTTGGTTGTTCACAAAGCACCCCTCCCATCCCTCCTACTAATGGCGCTAAGATATACTTTACAGGCGAAAGCGCCAGAGGTAGGTCAATAAAAATGACCTCCCTCCCCCCTTTTTTGAAGGTTTCGCATGTCAGATCTTGCGTCCACTGCCACGGTCCAAAGGGCAAAGGCGCTATCTGGATGACAAATGAGGTTAAGGCGCCGGATATAAGCTACAAAAACCTAATGAGCGACGAAGCCCCTTACACAGGCTATAAAGGCCATAAGACATACAATGATGATTTGATAATCAGGGCGCTAAGGCAGGGGATAGCATCTGACGGCAGGGTTATTGATCCATCAATGCCTCGGTGGGCAATTGAGGATGATGATATGAAGGACTTAATAGATTTTCTAAAAACATTATAAAGAGCGGAGATAAAAAAATGAAGAATGAGTTTGACTACACAGTGGAAACAAAAAAGGGTTTTGATGAGGCAGTGGCAGCCGTTGAGGCAAAGAGCAAGGAGAAGGGTTTTGGGGTGCTCCATACCCACGATGTTAAGGCAA
>CAKKST010000270.1 GCA_919903585.1 Nitrospiria bacterium
GATTCGCCTGTGTGGACGGCCCTGAGTTTAATGCCCATGATGTTGACTTTGACGAACTTATAAAAAGACTGGCGATGTATAAGGAAGACGAGAAGCTCGCTATGGAGTATTATAAAACCCATCATCAGGAGCATCATCATAGCTGCTGCTAACGAATAAAGGATTCAGGTGGTCAAGGGATAGTTCAAATAAAAATATAAAATTACATATCAAAATGCAAATATAATTTTTAATTTTAAGAAATGTCATTCCCGCAGCGTTTTTGAGCGGGAATCCACAATGTGCAAGACATGGATTCCTGCCAGATACACGCAGGAATGACATATTTACAATTGCGTTTTTGATTTATTTAAAGGACTTATAAATTTATAGAAAGTAAACACTTGAACCCAAGAACCCTCGAATCCTAAATATCTTTTGGAGGATTATCAATGACAGAAACAACAAAACCAAAAAAAGAAAAGCTGCCGAGGCAATCAATGCCTCATCAGGACCCAATGGTCAGGAGAAGGAACTTTGATGAGGTAGCGCTTGGCTATACAGAGGAATTAGCATTAGCAGAGGTAACAAGGTGCATCCAGTGCAAAAACCCAACATGCATCCCAGGGTGCCCTGTTGAAATAGATATAAAGGGCTTTATACACTTAATAGCTGAAAAGAAATATATTGAGGCAGCCCATTTAATTAAAGAAAAGAGCTTTCTACCAGCGGTCTGCGGCAGGGTCTGCCCGCAGGAAGACCAGTGCGAGAAGGTCTGTGTTATCGCAAAAAAACAGATGCCTGTTGCTATCGGGAGGCTTGAAAGGTTTGTTGCAGATTATGAGGCTTCACACGGAGAAGCTATACTCCCTAAACTCCCGCCATCAACTGGAAAAAAGATTGCAGTTGCAGGCGCCGGGCCTTCTGGATTAACAGTTGCCGGAGATTTAATAAAACTCGGACATAAGGTTACAGTATTTGAGGCGCTCCATGAACCGGGCGGCGTCCTTGTCTATGGCATACCTG
>CAKKST010000271.1 GCA_919903585.1 Nitrospiria bacterium
ATCCATAGTATATTTCCAGCCATTTCTTGCGCGATAATAGAACCATATATTAAAGAAGGCCATCCATGACCGCTTGTCCTTTATCTGATTGTAAAGCAAATCATTCCTTGATTGTCCCCCATAGGTCATCATAAAGGTGCCATAGTAGCTCGGTGATTGAATGATATATTCAAGTTTATTTATCTCAGTAATTGTATTGTCATCAAGGAGACCATCAAGAGAGGAGTTATTATTTCCCTTTGCCCCCTGTTCCACTACCTTGTCCATATTGTTTTCATCAAGGGGGCCTTCAAGCAGGACAGTGTTTGCATTATTAATGTATGGGCTTAAAAATTTCTTGAAGCTGTAAGGGAAAAAATGGGCAGCGCCAACCAGATAGGATGTCTTTTTATCCTTTTCTATCTTCCACATCATCCTGAGCTTTTTCTCTGTTGTTAAAAGGGCATAGAGACTCATAATTTTACCTCCAAAAATTTAAAGAGAGAATGTATTCTACTATTAGATAGGTTATAATTACAAGATTTATAATCAAGAAATGGAACACCGCCCCATTTATTTTTAAAAAACACAATGCCTTTATTTATACCTAACCCCAGATTAATAAATGATTTCCCCTCTTTTTGCGCAGCCTTTATCAATTCGTGCAGAAGAAGATCGGATGCCCCTGCTGCATAGCGCTCCCTTGATCTAAAGTTAAACATATAAAAGGCATATTCCTTTGAGCCAAATTCTGCAATGTCAAAGGCAATGAGCCTTCCATTTTTGTCTCTTGCCTCAAAAACAACTGCTGTGGGAACAGAGGATATATATTCAGGGATCCTTTCAAAAAGGCGCTGCGTATCTTCATCAACCTTATGGGTATTCAGGAATTCTGAAATTAACTGTTTATGCTCATCACCAAGCCCCTGCCTCTTTTCACAGGACAATTCCCTTGAGGAGTGTTTTATCATGTTTCTTGATTTTTGATTCATATGAAGATTGGCAAGGTCAAGCCTGTAGTAGGAGTCAGATACGTCCTTGTTACAGGAATACTGCAATTTAGGAATTACAGGCGCAATCAAGGCAATCTGATCAGGCCTGAATTGCCCTACCGCTTCATCAAGCGCCTCTTTCATTTTCACTTTTTCAAAAGCCCCTTTTAAGGGATAGCCGATAAAGATAAGATAACCCTTGCTATTATAGCAGAGATAATTCTTTATAAGAAAAGGCTCCCCCCCTGATATGGCGGTAACATAATCAGTGATATGTTCAGGCACATAGGCGTATTGAAAAACATAATCCTTTTCAGAAACATTCAGCATATCTTTATATCTTCTCTACCCTATAACCATCATCAAGAAGCAGTCTCTGAATTCCGGGGATGTGCATTATCCCTTTTCAACAGCCTGTTAATTCAAATACACCTGTGTCTTTGCGGCGGTATTCGCAAAATTCATATCTTAAAAAAGGCACACCCCCCCATTTTTCCTTAAATCTTCTTATCCCTTCGTTTACACCTAATCCTAAATTAATATAGCCTTTTCCATGTTCCTTTGCAAGATTTATCATTTCGTAAAACAAAAGGTCAGAGGCATGAGAAACATAGTTCTCTCTGGAATAGCACCCTATTACATAGGCTGCAAATTCCTTTGCAGCAAGGTCAACAACATAAAATGCAGATAGTTTCCCTTCCCTGCTGCGGGCATTTAAGACAATTGCAGTGCTGGAATGGTGGACATAGTCAGGCATACTCAAGAATAACTGCCTAATCAGGGGAGAGGGGTTTTCAAGTTCTAAGAATTCAGATATGAGTTCATTGTGTTCTTTCAAGACCTCTTTAGCTATTTCAAAGGTCAGGTTTCCTGATGCCTTTTTAACGGCCTGCATCAGATTGCTTTTTATTTTTAATTCCTGTAAATCAAGCTTATAATAATTATCACTTTCCCTTTTATGGCAGGTCTGGGAGAATGAATCAGGCATTTCCGGGGCTATGAACCATGTATATTCAGGTTTGTGCCTTCTAATAACATCCTTTAAGGCAGCCTCAAAAGCCCCTTTTGTAAAGGCCTGTTCTAAGGGATAGCCAATAAAGATCAGATAGTTATCTTTTATAAAACACAGGTAGTCTTCAATTAATAATGGCTCACCTTTTGATATAAGGGTCATCAGGCTTACTATGTGTTCAGGGATATAAGCCTTTGTTAATATATATTCTTCTTTTTGAGGGGAAATCATAATCGCGAGGGTAGCGTAAAATAGCGGATTATGCAAATAGAAAGTGGGTGTTCATCCTTGACAAAATGTACCTTCCTTGCTATATTCAATTATAAATCAAGTAATTAAGTAAACCTTGGGGAGGCTTTTATCCCCTGAAAAAGGGAGAAAATGAGGGGTTATTTATGAATATCCAATGTGCAAGGTGCGGTGCGCAGTATAGGTTAGATGACAGAAGGATAACCCGTGATTTTATAAGGGTAAAATGCACTAATTGCGGCAATGTCTTTGCAGCGCAGAAGAGGGTGGAAAGGATTATTGAGTCCCCGATGGAGAGGGGTAAATCAGAAAACATCAGGGAGCAGGTTGTAGCTCGTAGAAGGGAGCAGCCTGCACCTGCGAGGGCTGCAGCAGGCCCGGGCATGGCAGATTATATGCCGGGCATGATTGTAATGTTCCTCCTTACACTTGCGGCGATATATCTTGGGAATTTCTTAAAGAGTGTTAACCCGGATTTAGTAAACCGCTTTCACCTGAATTATGTCCTTTTCCTTTTAGTGATTGGTATAGCATGGAGAAATACAATCGGAATACCTGACAGCCTGATGTATGGAATCAGCCTCGGCAGGCCGCTTCTTAAAATAGGTATAATCATAATGGGACTAAGGTTCGGCCTTGGCGCCCTTGCTGATATAGGGTTTATTGGGTTAGCAATCATCGCCCTCTTTGTTTTTGGTTCGGCCGGGTTGATCCTCTTTTTGGGTAAGAAGTTTGAGATGGCTGATTCCTTTGCAGGTGTCTTAGCATCTGCCATTGGGATATGCGGCGTGTCGGCTGCCATTGCAGCAGCCCCTGTTGTTAAGGCAAGGGATACTGAGATTGCATACTCTATTGTAACGATAATCTTATGGGGCCTGATATTCCTTTTTGCATTCCCATATATAGGTTCAGCCTTCGGCCTTACGCAGTATCAGTTTGGCGCATGGGCTGGAACAGGGATACTCAACTCAGGACAGGTAATTGCCTCTGCATCCATCTATGGCAAGGAAGCGAGGGACATTGCCACTCTATATAATATAATAAGGGTTATAGGCATTCCATTTGTGGTATTATTTATTGCCTTCTGGTATGTTGGCAGAGAGGCTAAAGGTGAAAAGGTGGCTGCGGGAGAGATAATATTCTCAAAGTTTCCTATCTTCGTAATAGGTTTCTTTGTGCTTATAGTTGTGAGGTCATTGGGCATAGCAACATCTGCTGATTACAAGCTGATTGACCCAATAGTTAACTGGTTCTTTGCCTTTGGTTTTGTTGCCATCGGGTGCAATACACTTCTTTCAGACCTAAAGATTGCAGGCGGAGGCGCCTTCTGGGCAGGTTCCATAGTGGCGATTATAAAGGCCTTTGCCTCACTGATCCTTATTATGATATTTTTATAAGAAAGGAAATAATATGGCGCTAAACAAATTACAGCAGGAAGATATCTGGATAACAGTAATAGCCTTTGTAATTGTAATTATAAGCCTGTTCATGATAAAGCAGTTAGACATGGCATGGCTGTTTAAGAAGATTCCGTAAATATAATTTTCAACTTTCAAATTTTGACATTTGGATATTGTCATTTGAACCTATTAACAGTCTCATAATTGTAACGACATTATTTCTAAAAATCCCTCCTAACCTCCCTTTGCCAAAGGGAGGAATTATCCCCTCTTTGGAAAAGAGGGGCGAGGGGAGATTTTACAATCAATATCAATTCTATTTCGAGACCCTTAATAATTATATCAGAGGGGTTATCATAAAGATAATCCCTCTTTTTATTTGGTGAGGTTTTATGCAAAAGATTTTGCTTGCAACAAATGGAAAAGAGCCTGCAAAAAAGGCAGAAAAGTATGCAATCAATCTTGCAGCAGAGGAAAAACTGCCACTCACTATTATCTATGTCCGTGATTCTATATGGTACAGATTCAGCGAGGAGGTTGACTGGCTCTCAACACACAGGGCAAGAAGGGATTTTCAGAAGTATATGGAGAAGTATACAGATGCTGAGGAAGAAAGGCTCTTTAGCAGACTTGAAAAGATACTAACTGAGAAAGGAATAAATTTTGAGATGATTGCACTCTCAGGCAACCCTGCAGATGAGATAGTCAAATATGCAAAAGAGAACGGTATTGATTTAATCATTATTGGTGAAAAAGAAAAGAAGGGTTTTGCAAGGTTATTTGGCACAACTTCAGCAAAGATTGTAAAAAAGGCAAGGTGCAAGGTTATGGTTGTGAAATAAATTATTTGACAATTCGGCGGATTATATTGTATAGTTAAATATAGCAATTAAGGAGGTGATTTAAATGCTCACTGTAAAAGAGGAGAGCGCCATCATAGGAGTAGCAGAATTAAGGACAAAGGCTGCCGAGGTTTTAAAGGAGATTAAAAAACATAATGTAATCCTTACAAGAAGGAGCAGGCCTGTAGGGGTTATCATAGATTATGATGAATATGAAAAGATGCAGCAGATGCTTGATGAAATAGAGGATGTTGTTTTGGGCAATATTGCAAAGGAACGGCTTGCAAGAAAGGACAAAAAGATGATTACCTTAGAAGAGGCAGAAAAAAGGATAGGGCTGCGTTAGTGTATACTGTTCTGATTGATGAACTTGTTTTTAGGGGGGATTTTAAAGGCATTGACAGAACTGACCAACAAAAGATCATCAAGGCTATTCGTAAGAAACTTACGGTATATCCCGAGGAATACGGACAACCACTAAAGGGGAACCTTAAGGGATTGTGGAAACTCAAGGTAAGTAAATATCGTGTTGTATACGAAATCAAAGGAGAGAAGGCATTAGTTTATGTGATAAAGATTGGTTTCAGACGGGATGAAGAGGTATACAAGGAGGCTGTAAAGCGATTAGCACAATTAAAAAGATGAGACCTTGCTGATAATGGCTTTGGGATGTTTAAATATATTTTGTTTCGCATTATTTTGTTTTTCTGGCAGGCTTTGGATATATTTTCTCAAAATAAAAATCATCCAGCCCCTTTAAGATTAATTTAAAAATATCATTTTTAGAATAGTAATTATAAGCTGCTTTTGCATAGGAGTTTTGCCCTTTTTCATCTCCAGAAGTTTCACATCTATGCTTTTTCTGGTTGTCAAGGGAAGGGGAGGCAATATAAAGATATTGACATAAAAGGGGTGGTAGCATAAAATAAATCAAAAAAGAGAGGTGTGAAAATGAGTACTATAAAAAAGATTGTAAAAGAATTAGTGGATACTATTCCAGATGAAAGGCTCAAGATGGTGTTTGAGGTTTTAGAGGATATAAAGGAAAAGGATATTAATGAGGGGTGGGTAATCTGGGGAGAATTTGGAAGGGATGCCGCTGAAGGTAAATGGGAAGACGCATCTGAAAGGCATGATTTCTATCTTTACGGAATAAAGAAATGAATATCTTTATTGATACAAGCGCATGGATTGCTTTAGAAAATAAAAGAGATATTCATTTTAAAGAGGCTATAACCTTTAAAGAAGAAATCAGAAATAAATCTTACAGGCTTTACACAAGTAATTTTGTGCTTGATGAAACATATACGCTTTTATTGGCAAATGTGGGATACGAAAAAACCATTGAATTTGCAAAGAGGATAAGAGGGTTAAGAAGCAAAGGAGTGCTTCATATTATACAGGTTACAGAAGAGATAGAAGATTCTGCATGGATTATATTTGAGCGATTCAATAAAGATAAATTCTGGTCTTTTACAGATTGCACAAGTAAAGCAATAATGGAGCTGCTCGATATTAAAGAAGGCTTTACATTTGACAAGGATTTTGAACAGATGGGATTTGTAAAAAGGCCATAGCCTTTTTCACCCTTCCTCTTACTACATTTATTGCTCAGTTATTTTCACTGTTTCCATTTGACACTTTTATTCAAAAAATGTTATTTTATCTCCACTACTTATATTGGAGATGTTAATGATTAAGGATATGCTTGGCAGAGATGCGGTTGTTAGTGTAAAGGCTGCAAAGGAAATTTTCTGGAAAAGCTTCTCTCCTCCAAAAATACAATCAGAGGAACTCTCAATTTTAGATGCGGCAGGGAGAATTATAGCACAGGGTATTTCATCACCGGTTAATCTTCCTGATTTTTCAAGATCAAGCATGGATGGCTATGCTGTGAGGGCGCAGGATACATTCGGCGCATCTGAATCGCTGCCTGCATACCTGCATGTGGCTGGCGAGGTGTTGATGGGTGAGGAGCCTGATTTTGAGATTACCAAAGGCAAGGCAGCAAAGATTGCAACAGGCGGAATGCTGCCTAAGGGCTCTGAAGCAGTTGTGATCCTTGAGCATACACAGATAATTGATAAGGATAGCATAGAGGTCTTTGAGGCTGTTGCAGCAGGTGAGAATGTAGTTCAGATAGGTGAGGACATCAAGAAGAATGAGATAATCCTGAAAGGAGGCCATAAGATCAGGCCGCAGGATGTTGGCGCCTTGTCAGGCATTGGCATTAATAAAATTATTGTTTACGCTAAACCAAAGGTCTCCATAATTGCCACCGGGAATGAGATTATAGATATAAATGAGCCTGCACAATTCGGCAAGGTCAGGGATATAAACTCCTATTATCTTTCGGCATTAATCAGCAGTGACGGCGGAATACCTGTTAGAAATGGAATTATAAGGGATGAATATTCTGAATTGAGAAGGGTTGTTGAGGAGTCATTAGCAGAGGCAGATATAGTTATATTAAGCGGTGGCAGCTCCGTAGGTACACGGGATTTGACAGCAAAGGTTATTGATGATATTGGCGAGCCGGGGATATTAGTTCATGGCGTTGCCATAAAGCCCGGCAAGCCTACTATAATCGGCATTGTAAAAGAAAAGCCGATCTTTGGCCTGCCCGGCCATCCTGTTGCAGTTGGTGTTAGCTATGGACTCTTTGTAAGGGATGTGATAAGAAAGTTATCAGGCATGGCTCTGAAGGATGGAATAGGTGCGGAGATGGTATTGAAGGCGCGGTTATTAAAGAATGTGGCATCAGGCGGCGGCAGGGAGGATCATGTGAGGGTTGAGTTAAAGAATGAGAATGGAGAAATGACTGCGCTGCCGATATTGGGAAAATCGGGTTTAATAAGCACGCTTGTTAAGGCAGATGGATATATAGTAATCCCTGAGAACAGATTGGGTATTGAGGCGGGCGAAATTGTGGAGGCTTATATATACGAGTAGAGGCACGGCGCGCCTGCCCCTACCGGGAGTATATAAAGGAGGAACAGGTTTGATTAGCGTTAAAGAGCAGATGGAGATAATAAAACGAGGCGCTGTTGAGATTATTACAGAAGAGGATCTGGCAAAGAAGATTGAGAAATCAATTAAAGAAAAGAGGCCGTTAAAGATCAAGGCTGGTTTTGATCCAACTGCGCCTGATATCCATCTCGGCCACACTGTGCTTCTAAATAAGATGCGTCAGTTTCAGGATCTGGGGCATGAGGTGATCTTTCTGATTGGTGATTTTACAGGTATGATTGGCGACCCGAGCGGCAAGTCAGAGACAAGGCCGAGGCTTACAAGGGAAGAGGTAGAAAAGAACGCCGAGACATATAAGATGCAGGTATTTAAGATACTTGATCCAAAAAAGACACAGGTGAGGTTTAACAGCGAATGGCTTTCAAAAATGGCAGTGCTTGATTTCTTGGAGCTTGGGGCGAGACAGACAGTGGCGCGGATGCTTGAGCGGGATGATTTTAAAAAGCGCTTTGACAGCCATAAGGAGATCAGCATACTTGAGTTTTATTATCCACTTCTTCAGGCTTATGATTCAGTTGCCCTCAAGGCAGATATTGAGCTGGGAGGCACGGATCAGAAATTCAATCTCATCATGGGCAGGACAATTCAGAAGAGGTATGATTGCGAGGAGCAGGTTGTGATCACAGTGCCGCTCCTGGAGGGGACAGACGGCGTAAATAAAATGAGCAAGAGCCTCGGCAATTATATTGGTATTAATGAATCACCAGAGAATATATTTGGCAAGGTTATGTCAATCAGTGATGAGTTAATGCTAAGATATTATGAATTGGTGAGTAAAATATCACCGGACGAATTAAACAGCCTGAAACAAGGGATAAAATCAGGCGCTGTTCATCCTATGGAGGCTAAGAAGAAACTGGCCTCTGAGATGGTTGAGAGATTTTATTC
>CAKKST010000272.1 GCA_919903585.1 Nitrospiria bacterium
CTGCAAGGCCTGAGCCGTTTAATGTATGCACATATTCAGGCTTTGCCTTTGGCTCCCGCCTGAATCTTATATTTGCCCTTCTTGCCTGAAAGTCTATAAAATTACTGCATGAGGATATCTCCCTGTATTTGTTTTGCCCCGGGAGCCACACCTCTATATCATATGTCTTTGCCGCAGCAAAGCCCATATCGCCAGTGCAAAGGACAACCACCCTGTAAGGAAGGTTCAGCTTCTTTAATACCTCCTCTGCATTTAGCAGGAGCGATTCAAGCTCATTATATGAGTCCTCAGGCCTTACAAACTTAACCAGCTCAACCTTATTAAATTGATGCTGCCTTATAAGGCCCCTTGTGTCCTTTCCATAAGAGCCTGCCTCACGTCTGAAGCATGGTGTATACGCAGTATAATATATGGGAAGCTTATCCCCATCCAGCATCTCGTCACGGTGTATATTTGTTACAGGCACCTCTGCTGTTGGTATCAGAAAGTAGTCATCCCCTTCAACCTTAAACAGCTCCTTCTCAAACTTTGGAAGCTGGCCTGTGCCTGTCATGCTTGCCCTGTTTACCATAAAGGGAGGCAGCACCTCTTTGTACCGATGCTCCTTTGTATGGAGATTGAGCATAAAATTTATCAAAGAGCGCTCAAGGAGCGCGCCTGCGCCCTTATACAGCGCAAATCTCGCGCCTGTTATCTTTCCTGCCCTCTCAAAATCTATTATATCAAGGGCCTCGCCGATATCCCAGTGCGCCTTTGGCTCAAAGGAGAATTTAGGCGGCTCACCCCATTTTTTAACCTCTACATTTCCTGTTTCATCAGGACCGACAGGCACAGAGGCATCAGGGAGATTTGGAATCAGAAGGAGAATCTCAGCAATGGCATCCTCGCAGCGTTTTATCTTCTCATCAAGCTCCTTGATCTCATAGGAGATGCCCTTCATCTCATCTCTCTTGCCTTCTGCTTCCTCCTCCTTACTATCGCGCTTGAGTTTCCCGATCTCATCAGAGACCCTGTTTCTCAGCGCCTTTAGCTCATCCGCCTTTCTTGAAAGTTCCTTTCTCTTATCATCATAGCGGATAAGGTCTTCAAGGTCTAAATCAACCCCCCGCTTCTTTATCTCCTCTGTTACCTTGTCCCTGTTTTCCCTTACAAATTTTAGATCAAGCATTGAATTTAAATATTATCATTTTTTTATCATTATAGTCAACCCAAAAAACTCTTGCAAGGTTATTCACCCAATGGACTTTTAACACCGAGGGTATTTTTATTTGCGACATGGGTGCAGGTCACTAAAATCCTTGACAAAGCAACCTTTCATATTATAGCATTTAAGTAAATTTGTTTTAGAAACATAAAAAAGAGTGTTCGATAGCGTCGCAAAAAAGATAAAATATTGACTAAAATAAGAGGAGTAACTATGGAAACTACAAAGTTTGTATACTGGCAGGATGGTGATATGTGGTTAGGGTATCTGGAGGAATATCCAGATTATATGACACAAGGGGAGTCATTAGAAGAATTAAAAGAAAATCTCAAAGATATTTATAACGATTTAGCCAGTGGTGTTATTCCATGTGTTCGTAAAGTTGCCGAATTGGAAGTAGCATGAAGCGCAAAAACCTGATACGAAAATTGGAGGAGATGAATTGCGTTTTTATCAGACATGGAGGAAGCCACGATTGGTATCAGAATCCAAAAACAAAAGTCGCTCAACCTGTTCCGAGACATAACGAGGTCAATGACAATCTTGCAAAACATATCATAAAAATGCTGAAGAAGGATACCTAACAAAAAAATCCGGCGGACGGCTGGTAGCCGCCGCACAGCTTAGACATTATGCTTCTGCGTCCAGTTTTATCTTATGGTATCGTAAATCTGGCCCTTTTTGCAAGATATTCAATCTCCTTTTTCTTCTCCTCATAACCGGGCCTTCCCATCATTGCGTATGTCATTCTCTTGCCCTCTTCTACCCCGGGCTGGTCAAAGGGATTTACATTATACAATCCCCCTGCAAATGCAGTCTGCACCTCAAGCATGTATAGCAAAGCGCCTATTGTATAAGGAGATATCTCAGAAAGTGTTATCCTGCAATTCGGCCTCCCCTCCTTTGTCAGGGCAAGCTCTGTTGCAAATCCCTCTGCATGTATGAGCTCATTCATTGTATGCCCGCCGAGATATGAAAGGGCGTCGCCATCTTCAGACATGCGGGGCAGCAGGACATCATTCTGGAATTTTTCCACACGAATAAATGTAACCGTTTTGTCAAAAGGCCCCTCCATATATAACTGTATCTGTGAATGCTGGTCATTTGTCCCAATCGCCCTTACAGGTGTCTGGCCTGCATTAACAACCTTCCCGTCTATTGTCATCCTCTTCCCAAGGCTCTCAGCCCAGAGCTGACAGAACCACTCGCCAATAACCGAGAGTGCATCAGCATAACTCATCATTACCGTAATATTCCTGCCCTTTGCTGTTGCTGCAATATACTCAAGGCCTGCCTTCATATACGCGGGGTTCTCCCAGATATTATCTGACCTTGTAAGGCTGTCCATATATGCCGCGCCTTTAAGAAGCCCTTTGATATCTATCCCTGCAACTGCTGCCGGCAAAAGCCCCACAGACGTGAGCACAGAAAATCTGCCGCCAACCTTTTCAGGAACCTCCAGTGATTTATACCCCTCCTTCTCAACAAGCCTCCTCAATGTGCCCTTCTTTGGGTCTGTTGTGGCGATTAAATGCCTCCTTGCCTCTCTCTTTCCAAGTTCAGCATTCAGCCTTTCCCTTACAATAAGAAAGTTTGCCATTGTCTCTGCTGTTGTACCTGACTTTGTAATTACATTAAATATGGTTTTTTTTATATCTATAACATCAAGCAGCGCTGTCAAACCATCAGGATCAATATTCTCAAGAAAATATATCTTCGGGCATCCCTTCCTTTTTTTCTTTGTAAGCTGATTGTAAAAAGGCGCGTTCAGCGCGGCATGAAGCGCCTTTGGCCCAAGTGATGAACCTCCGATCCCTATCAGGACAAAATTTTCAAACCCGTCTTTTATCTCGTCCGCTGCCTTTATTATATCCTTAATATCCTGATAAGGCAGGTCAAAGAAGGGGAGGTTTCCATCCTTTCTTCTGTTCTTTAATTCCCTGTCAACGGCCTTCACCCTCTCCTGCAGCGCATCTATCTCAGATCTCTTTATCCCGTGCGTCTCGCCGATTGCATCTGCCATCATATTTGTAAAGTCAAAGGTTATGGCCACTGCTCTCTCCTTATCACCCTGAGCCCGAAGAGGGCGAGGCATCGCCTCGCCCCTACTACATACTTTTT